>CALGRI010000207.1 GCA_937880875.1 uncultured Pseudomonadota bacterium | reverse complement strand
ATGTTCCCCCATACCTATCATATTGAATCCATTGCATTGCTGATAAAAAAATAATCATTTAGGTTCGGAAAACAGGCAGGTTAATATAATCATATCGTCATCTTTTTTTGATGTTATCCTATAAGGAAGCTTGTGAAATAATTTTGTCATCCCCCTGTTTTCAGGAGAGGTATACGCAACAAACCCTATAATGCCGTCTTCCTTTGCAGCTTCTGTCAGTTTTTTCTGAAGAACCTGTGAGATTCCCATGCCTTGATATTCCTTTGAGACGGAAAATGCAATTTCAGCCATATTTGTGATGGCGTTTTTAAAATACTCACCAACGGCAATGATTTTTTCAAATCCCAGTTCTCCGACAGTAGCAACCATGGTCAGGTCATTGATATAATCAATTTCAAAGGTTGTATAAATCTGATCATGAACAAAACTCTTTTTTTCGTGGAAAAATCTTGAGACAATATCTCCCCGGTTCATTGTATAATAGTGTTCCTGGACCCCTCTTTCGTCAATGGGTTTGACAGGCCGAAACAGGATGGGAATATTTTTTATAGTAATAGTTTCTTCATGTTTTAAAGGATAAACCCCTTTAATGGCCTGTTGAAGCTTTCTATCGATGTCAATCAAGTTAAGCTCTTTGGCTTTTGAAAACAGCTCATCTCTGAAATCCGGGTGGGCAATACTGATAAGGGCCATGGCCCTTTCCTGGAGGGATTTGCCAAAAAGGTTAACCACCCCATATTCTGTTGCCACAAATTGAACATCACCCCTTGGCACAACCACGGCAATATCATATAAATTCGGAATAATCCTGCTTTTCTTGCCATTATCAGATGTTGAGGTCAGCATGAGGATGGATTTTCCTTCTTTGGACATGGCAGCGCCCCTGGTGAAATCAAGAAGTCCGTTAATGCCCGTATAATTATTATAGGGAAGGGCATCTGCTGCCACCTGTCCTGTCAGATCGATGGCCATGGCAGTGTTTAAAGAGACCATGGCATTGTGCCGGGCAATAATAGAAGGGTTATTGACATAATCTGAAGGATGAAATTCAATGGAGGGGTTGTCATTAATAAATTCATAGAGAAGATTTGATCCCACGGCACTTCCGGCAACCAGTTTTCCATTATTAAACCCTTTTTTTTTATTGGTGATCACCCCCATGGAAAAAAGTTTCATCAATCCATCTGATAAATATTGAGAATGGATACCCAGATCATTTTTTTCTGACAGACAGAGCATCAGGGCGCCATTTGTCAGTCCCAGGCTTGTTTGCAGGGTAGAACCGTCAACAATCAGCCGGGATATATGTCTGCCTATGGTATTGGCAGTTTCAAGTTCCGGAATAGGTTGTATGGTTAAAAGTTCCTCATTATGTTCAACAATATGATCCACATCATTGACATGGATGAAGCTTGTGCCCAATACCCTTGGCATATTCGAGTTTGTCTGGCAAATCACAATATCTGCAGATTCACAGGCAGCAAGTGTGATATCAACAGAAACCCCGAGACTCATCCACCCGAAATCATCGGGCGGGGAAGCCTGGATCAGGGCGGCATTTATGGGCATCATTCTTGATTTGAACAAATGGGGAATCTGGGAAAGGTTAATGGGTGTGGTAAATCTTTTATCCCGATTAATTTTTTCTGAGTATCCTGAGCCCAGATAAAAGGATCGTATATTAAACTGCCGGGAATGAGACCGGTTGGCAATCAGCGTTAAAGGGCCTCTTTCAATACATAATAACCTGACAATTTCAAGATCTGTAAACCTGACAGCGACATTTGATAATTCTTTGACAAGATGTTGAGGTTCTCCGCATGAAGATCCTATAAATACTCTTTGGCCGGGTTTTATGTTTTGTAACGCTTTTTCCGCACTGGTCAGTTTTTCGACATAATTGTCAGCCCAGTATTTTGTTTTTGGCATTATAGGTATCTCCATTATTTATTGATTTGACTGCATATTAACAGGGCCCAAAAAAAAATTCAAGTTTTTCAAATTTGTTACCACTTTTTCTTGTGGTTTTGTGCAATTTCATGTATCTATCAATTCATTGTCAGTTTATGAATCAGATTCAAAAAATAATGAGGTTGCTATGGGTATATATGAAAGAAAACAAAGAGAAAAAAAACAAAGAAGGCAAGAAATTCTTCATGCTGCTCGGAAAGTATTTTCCAAGAAAGGGTATAACACTGCTACGATTGAAGAAATTGCCTTAGAAGCAGAATTGAGTCCCGGAACTTTATACCTCTATTTTAAAAATAAAGAAGAATTGCATACTTTCCTTTCAATTGAAATTCTGAAACGTCTGGCAGATGAAATTCAAAAAGTGGTTAAAGAGGATATTTCCGTTGAACAAAAGATTGAACGCTTCCGGGATGTATTTATAGAGGTGTATGACTATGACTCCAATATTTTAATCAACCTGTTTCATCTGCAATCCGGAGAAACCCTTCAGAATTTGTCAGAAGAGGTTTTAAAACAGATCAAGATCCATTCCATAATGGCCCATGGCGCGATTATTGATGTTGTCCGGCAGGGGATCGAACAGGGCATTTTCATAGATGAACACCCCGCGGCCCTGGCTGATATCCTCTGGGCAACCTACAGCGGTATTGTCCTGTGGGTCGATTCCAAACGGCTTTTAAATGATGAAAAAGATTTTGTCAGATCAACCTTGAAAACAGCGTTCAAGGTTATCCTTAAAGGGATAAAGAAAAATTAAACAGAAACAGGGCAGGCTCGGTTAACAGCCTGCCCTGTTCAACAGCAGTGAAAAGCCAATTCATTGACTTTTTTTAATCTGGTTATTCCGGTTTTACAGGTCCTTTTGGACCCTGGTTCAACACATGATCCGGTACAATACCTTCAAGATGAGGGAATTTATCGGTCATGTGAGGCATATGCATGGCTTCCATAAATTCTTTTTCAAAGGTGGGTTCAACAGTGAGTTCAAGGTATTGAACGTTTCTGGCACACCAATTGGCCTCATCGCGTTTTTTCTTATTCAGGAGTGCTGCCCGGCAGCCGTCACCGGCTGCATTGCCCACTCCATGAATATTTTCGATCTCGCAATCCGGAAACAGTCCCATAACCAGTGCTTTTTCCCTGTCAACATGGGTACCGAAAGCACCGGCAATTTTTACGGTGTCCACTTTTTCAATGCCCATGCGTTTCATCATCAGCTTGCAGCCGGCATATAATGCTCCTTTTGCAAGTTGAATCTGCCGGACATCTTTCTGGGTGATCACGATATCTTTACCAATGGAAGAATCTTCTTTCCATGCCAGAACAAATTCAGGCTGGCCCGTGTCGGCATTTTTTCTAAAGCGGGGGTTATCTTGTAAGAATTTTTTATTGAAAACCCCTGTTTTGGTAATAACGCTTGCGCGGTAAAGCTCAGCCAGGACATCCAGTATTCCAGACCCGCATATTCCTTTCACCTTCATCTCTTCAGGCTTGGAAAATTTGCGGGATTTATCATGACCTATAACCCTGTAATCCACTTCCTGGGTTTCCGGATCAATTTCAATACGTTCAATGGCGCCCGGAGCTGCCCGCATGCCAAAGGCAAGCTGGGCACCTTCCATGGCAGGTCCTGTGGCACAGGAGGATGAATACAGCTTATGCCGGTTACCCAGAATCAATTCACCATTGGTCCCGATATCAATAATCAGCTGGATCTCATCTTTTTTGTAGGGCTCTTCAGCCAGCAGCACACCTACATTGTCTCCGCCCACAAAGCCTGCTTCATTTGGCATGGCAAAAATATAAGAGGAGGGATTGATATCAATGCCGAGATCCCTTGCCTTGATATCCAGGCTGTGGTGGATCACTGGAGGGAAGGGGGCAAGGCCTACGGGTTCCGGATCAAGTCCCAGAAGGATATGGTGCATGGCCGTGTTAAAGCCGATGGTGACATCTTCAATATCTTCTTTTTTGATCCTTAAATATTCAACCCCTTCCTCAATGATCTCCCTGTATTCATCAGGCCCGTCCTCGCCTTTTTTCTTTTTGATTTTTTTCTTTTTGGGATGGGTGAGGTCAATGGCTTTTTCAATCAGGGAGTTGATCCCTTCAATGATGTCATCGCTCATCCGCTTCAGACCACCGGGTGTTGTCATGTGAAAGGTGATCCTGGCCATGACGTCTTCACCGTATTTACACTGGGGATTCATTAAAGAAGAGGTCCCGATAACCTGCATGGTTGTCAGGTCACACAGATAACCTGCACAGGTCGTGGTGCCAACATCAATGGCAATGCCATAGGCACGTTTCACCACACCCGGCTGGATACGGATGACTTCCTTATCGTCCCACACACTGACGGTCACCACCCATTTTTCGGCCCGCAGAGCGCCGGGAAGTGTTCTCAGGGTGACAATATCAATGGAGAGTCCTGTCAGACCATATTCTCTTGCAAGGCCATTGCACAGACGCTCCCAGTCCCCGGTTTTGTCATGAAAATCCGGTTTTTTCAGTTCAACGGTATACAGCCTGATGGTGGGATTAAAATCAATATGGATATCCCGGGCAGCCTTGGAAACAACCTGCTTGCCGGCACGGGACTCTTCAGGGACAAACACCAGGATATCATCCTGAATTTTGGCCACACAACCTAAGCGGAATCCTTTTTCCCGGTTTTCAGGGTTGATGAATTTTGCCTCAACATCCTCTTGCCAGGCAGATACATGGTCCATGGAAGATTGGATATTATATTTTTCAAAATGGCCTTCTTCAATACGGACAATACATTTTCCACATACTCTTGTTTCACCGCAAAGCGCTTCGATATCCACACCCAGAAGTCTTGAGGCTTCTATGATGTTACACCCTTTTGGTACTTCACCACGGCGGCCCGAGGGTTGAAATATCACATTTACTGTTTCTTGTGCCATTTATTTTAAAGCTCCTTTGATTACTTGATCTCGCCTTTCTGGTATTCTCTCAGCCGTCCGATCATTTTAATGCCTTCAGATACGGCATTACCCGCAGACTCGGCATAGCCGTCCGCACCAAACAGGTTGGCAACGTCACGGGTTACAGGAGCGCCACCCAGCATGATCAGGCAGTCTGGATTTTTTTCCTTGACCATGGCAATAACTTTTTTCATGCCCATCATGGTGGTGGTCATCATGGCAGACATGGCCAGAACATCTGATTTGACATCCAGTTGTTTTTCAACAAAGGTTTCCAGGGGCACATCCCGGCCAAGGTCATGGACATCCCAACCGGCAACGTCAAACATCATCTTGACAAGGTTTTTACCGATATCATGAACATCCCCCTGGATGGAGCCAATGACAACGGATGCCTTGGGTATATCAGCATCCAGTTTAATATGGGGACGCAGGATATCAAGTCCTTTATAAAGGGCATCTGCGCACATCAGTACTTCCGGAACAAAATATTCATTGGTATCAAACAATACGCCGACCCTTTCCATGCCTGCAGCCAGGCCATCCAGAACAGCGACCATGGGGTCCATGCCGGCATCCAGTGCTTCCTGGGCTGCATCTGCACAATCATCTTCTTCATACTCAACAACGGCTTCTATTAATTTTGCCAGAATTTCTTTATGTGTAGACATTTTTTTCTCCTTAAGTTAAATTCTTCCCACGGCGGGTGAAGGGTTTTTGCCATATTTGCGGACTGTTTTGACATAGGTTTCCATGTTTTCCTGTCTGATGTCAGGCCAGATATCACATCCCGGCCACACGGCATCCTGGCCATCATCAATGCATTTTTTAATGGCTGCTTCCACCTCGCCCATATCTTCAAGCTGGGTCAGGGTTTTATACGGGTCAAAATTTCCAAATATGAGAACATCATTGCCCAGTTTTTTACGGGTTTCAGCCGCATTGTTTTTCTGATCCACGGACAATGCATCAGCACCGCATTCATGCATCATCTCAATAATCATGTCTGTTGAACCGCAGATATGGTTTACAGAGGGCACACTGGTGATGGAGTCAAACACTTTTTTTAAGTTAGGCCCGATCAGGGTTTTCCACATGCGGGGGGATAAAAGATCCGTCCCGGAACCCATCTCCCTGACAGAGATAAAATCCACACCCAGTTCCTGATAATGCTTGCACATATCAATAGTCACCTGGGTGACCTGCTCCAGAAATGCTTCTGTCTTATCTTTATTTTTTTTAAGCCCTTTCAGGAGAATATCCAGTTCCATGATCTGTCCTGCAAGTGTAAAAGGTCCTAATACCCATGCACCCACAGCCAGATCCGGTGCCTTTTCTTTTATGATTTTAAAGGCTTCGTCAACCATGGGAAGACGTCCCTGGCTCATATAATCTTTGGGTATGTCAATCTCATCCAGGGTTTTCCATTTGTTTGGAACAGTGGGGTAGATAATGCCGTCTGCATGTTCATAAAGCGAAATACCCCGGCCCATGGCTTCTGCAACCGTTGCCATGTCATAGGGGATAACAACGCCATCCATATTGAACAATCTTGCCGATGTGATGGCAGATTCAGCCATGAGTGCTGCGTCCGTGTGAATTTTGGCAAACCGGGTTCCCATTTTTTCAATGGCCTGGACGACCACGGCTCCTTGACCGCTGAAACATGGCATTGTGTCAATGGGTTCACGTTTGAATAGCTTTTGGACTCTTTGTTTTCCGGTAAGTTCTGACATAAATGTTCCTCTCAATTATTCTGTTATATATTAAGCTTAATATTAAGCTTAATCCTCTGGTTATTTTTTCGATGCTTAAATATTTTTAATGTTCTCCACAAAATCGGGAAACAATTTGAAAAGCGGATGGTTTGAATTTTTGGGCAGACGTCCTGTCTCACTGTAAACTGCCGTTGCCTGGAAGGCATTGGACATTGCAATGGCCGGCATGATTCTTTCGGCTCCCACCATGGGACCTGAAAAAATAATATCATGGTTCATGAAAGCCGCCAGAGATTCAAGGGCTGCATCTGCGGCTGCCCATCCTTTAAATCCCCATTTTTCACGAGCTTCCTTCCACATATAAGACCCGTTGGAAGGCGCAGAACCCGTGGGCAGACCCCATTTTTCTTTTATCATTCGGTTGGCAATGCCGCAAAGGGCCGTGGCAGGACCGTTCATAACAGAAGTATCAACAAAAACATTTTTAAACTGGGCCCCATTTTTTTCAATGGCATCCAAGAGTTTTTGGGTCCCTGTGATTCTGCCTGTGGGCATCTGATCATCCTGGTCAAAGGCCACCAGAAGAACATTTTTAACACCGATTTTGACCATTTCAGTGATTTCAGTGTCAAGATCCTGCTCCCATACCGTAATGCTGTTATAAAACATCCGGTCAAGAAGTCCTTTTTCAGCGCAATAGGCTGCTGCTTCCAGTTTGGGTTTTAAAGTCCAGGCATCAATACAGAACGGCATATCCGTGTTAGCCACCACAAAATCGATAAAGGTCTTGAATTCAGCACCTGTATTGGCAACAATATCCGCCATTCCGGGAACCCCTGTTTCCTCGGTCAGCCGGTCCTGGGTTTTTAAAAGGCCTGCAGCTTTTTTCTCATCAAAACCGTCTTTTCGTTTTCCGGGAAAGATTTTATCTCCCTTTTGAAATATTGAGTTACAGACAACTGTGGCGTAATCTCCTGGCTGCCCGCCGAATTTTACGCCACCAATTTCACATACTTTTTGCTCTTTTTGAAACTGAAACATCTTTCCTCCTGCATTGAATAATATGTTAATATTTCTTGTCATTCTCAAAGTTTAAAGATTAATAGAATTTATAGACCATATCAAAAGGAAGCAAGATGTGTAAATCGTCCAGAAGATGATTTTTAGATAA
Source organism: uncultured Pseudomonadota bacterium (assembly GCA_937880875.1). Taxonomy (GTDB): domain Bacteria; phylum Desulfobacterota; class Desulfobacteria; order Desulfobacterales; family Desulfobacteraceae; genus Desulfobacula. Next base: position 15,688 of record CALGRI010000207.1, on the reverse strand, counting down.
AAAGATCATTTTGTGTGGTCATGGTGATAAGGGGGACTGATGATTTTTAAAAAATAGAATCTTTAATGAAAACCCTTGATGGGCCGGGTTTTAACTCTTTGTTGATTCGTCCTTCAGACTCGAAAATCAGGCCTGTGTGTGTGCACATCACATAACCTGTAGTCCAAAGGACGAGTTTCTCTGCCAGGATGTCGGCCTGGACGTTCATATGGCATCCACCATGAAGCGCTGATTCATGGGAAATTGCCATGTCCCCATGATCCACGGACCGAAAATATTAATTCAGCCGATTTTCAGGCATAAGCTTTTTTCCAGGTGGACACGAGTTCCAGCGGGCTTCCAGGTGCGATATCACATGCGCCGCCCAGAATATGTCCTTTGCCGCCGGTTTTTTCAAGGCAGGTCAGGATTTGCGCTTTCACTTCTTCCTGTGTTCCCATGTATAAGGTGTTGACCACATTGATATTGCCAAGCGTTGCGATTTCTTTGCCGAACAGGCTTTTGGCAGTTTTAAAATCAACATGGGTATCAACGGAAAGAACGTCAGGATTGATTTCCATGATACTTTCCAGACGATCGGAGATATCACCGCAAATATGGACAATGGCATGTTTGCCCCCTTTTTTGATGACATCAACAATGGTTTTGATATAGGGTTTGGAAAAGGTATTAAAGACCTTCTTGGAGACCAATGAGCCGGATGCCGTGGGATCACAGATAAAAATTCCATCCACATCAAGAGTGGTCAGATACTGGTAGTAACTGGTCAGCACGTTGGTCGTAAATTCAAGCATGGCCACCATCAGTGCTTTGTTTTTAAAGCAATCGCGCATGAGCTTTTCAACGCCCCTGATTTCTCCGGCCAAAGTGAACGGCGCCACAGCAGTACAATACAGGTATCGGTCGTTGCCGAATTGATCGATGAGCAATTTGGCTGTCTGGACAGAGCTTTTGAATCGATGGTCTTGACTGAAGTCGGGAATCTGAAGTTTGGCCAGCGACTCAAGATCCTCAACCACGGGTTTCATTGTAATGGGAGCGCCCAGTTCCGGGAATTTGATATCACATCCCAGGGTCCCTGCCGGTGACAGCCAATCCCACATCACCTCAAGACCATCAAAATCACAGTCCTGGACCGGTTTAATCTGAGATTGTGCGGCCAGTTCAGGATTTTCAATACTTTCAGCTACCGTTAACTTGCTTTCTCCCATGGCCCAGACGGCTTGAAAAGGGCCACAAGTGGGCATGTAATCCACGTCCTGGTGGTTGATGGCTGCTAAAAAACGCTCTTTAGACGTCATTTTGGGTTCCATATTGAATCCTCATAAATATATTGTTTGTTGTATTCATGGCAGGGGTGCATCTCAAGTTTGATGTTTGTTTATGTATCTATATATCAATGCAGTCCCTGCCGTATATGTTTTTTTAAAATGTTTTACAATCATAAAAATATCTGGCAATATCCAGCTTGGCTAAACCACGTCCGCCCATCCAGAGGCTGATGATTTTGCTGTCTCGCCAGTGTTTCTCGATATGGCCTTCCCTGGCATAGCCATGGGAACCCATCAAATCCATTGCCTTGTTAATCAGAATGGTCATCTGATCTGTCACAAAAAGTTTGTTTGCCCTTGTTTTTGCCAGGAATTCAACACCTGAAGGATCTATTCCATAAGGTTCCGGGTTATCCATCATTCTTGCTTTCATATAGGTATCGGAACGACAGACTTCAATGGTCATGGCAATATCAGCCAGAACTGCTGCCGTCATACTGTGTTCTTTTAATATTTTTCCACCGACAACCCGCTTGTCACACCATTCTTTAACCAGTTCATAACAATTGCGCATAATACCGAGAGCTTGAGCAGAGGCACCAATATTTCCGGCGTTCATGAACAGGCGGGCAGCAATGGCATCATCTCCTGGTTTTGGATTTGCCCGGTTTTCTTTGGGTACCCGGACATTTTCAAACCAGACATCCCCATTTTTATCTCCGGACATGCCTGCCTTCTGGTAGGGCGGTCCCTGAATCACACCGGGTGTATCTGCCGGAACATAGATAATGGCAAAAGATTCATCATCTTCCACACCTGGATTGGTTGTACAAAATACAGCAAACAGGTCAGCCACACCACCGGAATTTGTCGGCCATAATTTGTGACCATTGATGACCCACTCATCACCATCAAGGACGGCAGTGGTGGCGATATACTTTCCATGGGTGCCATCAATATTTTCAACATCAGACCCACCGCGCTCATCCGTAATCGCTGCACACCCGACAAAAAGTTTGTCTGTCTGGCAGGCAATGGGCGCAAATTTTTTAATGAGCACTTCATTGGGTTTGGGGGCTAAAATCGGCAGAAATGCCCAGTTGCCGCAATCGGCAGCCGTGGCAAGGCCGGAGTCGCCGCGATCCATTTCTTCCAGACACAGGCAATAGGTAATTGTATCCAGTTCAAACCCACCATATTCCTTTGGCCAGGGGGCGCACTGCCAACCAAAATCCAACATGAGTTTTGATAATAATTTTTCGTATATTTTATGATCTTTCCAATCTTCGTCAAGCTCAAGTCGAAGGGGGAATATTTCTTTTTCAACAATCTCCCGGCAACTTTGAACAATCTGTTTGGATTCTTCGCTGATCCATTCACTGGGCAAAGAAAAAATGTCTTTATTTTTTTTCATTATAGACCTCCTTATTTTCGAAATACTGGTTATGGTGATGTGTTACTTTTGCTTTAGACCGATTCCTGGTTATGAATGCACTCATTTTTTTTCATTGATGAATGCACCCACAAGCCTTTTTCCATCGTCAAAACTTACCTGATCGAAGAGATATATTATTTTACAACAACCCCGGTTGGAACGTTTATCACATACAATTCCGGAGACTGTTTGCGCCTGTGCCGCAAATAGAGCCATACAGGGCCGCCTAAAATCACAAAATAGACAACAAACAGCATCCACAGGGTAGAATCAAAATATTTGAATGTATAATAGGCCATCACAGCGCTGCAAAGAACAGCCAGAACACCCATGGCGACTCCACCGGGTGCCATCCATGGTCTTTGCCATTCCGGATGTATGCTGCGCAGCCGGATAAATGACAGAGAGGAAAGAAGATAGCAGATGGATACGCCAATTGCCATTAAGGTAAACAAAGATTCAAGCCATCGGGTTCCGGATAATCCGATAAATATAATAACAATAATCAGAATCGCAAGATTCGAGTGGCTCGGGACGTCGGATTCGTTTAATCCACTGAACCAGCGGGGCAGTATGCGTGCTTTTCCCATACTGTACATCAATCTTATGGAGCCAAGCCAGAACCCATTCAGACAAGTCAAACAAGCCAGCAGGGTTGCGATGGCCATGGCGTATTGAGCGCCGACACCAAAATGGGTTTTCAGGAGGGTGGCACTGGTCATTTCCATGTCTTTCAGCCCTTCAAACGGCATCATACCGGCGTTGACGATGCACAATCCTGAATAAAAAATAATACAGAATATGATTGATCCTACTAGCGGTACCCACAATTTTTTGACCGGATATTTGGATTCTTCAGCAAATTGCGGAATCAGTTCAAATCCGAAATACATTGTTACCATCAATGCCGTTGCCGTTAAGAAACCACTCTTGCCCGTCTGAAAAAAGGGTGTCCAGTTGGCCGTGGAAAATGTCGGGTGCGCCACAAAGGCAATCATTGTACCAATGCCGATGATTGCCAGAACAAAAAACATGACGATCTGCGCATTGGCACTTAAAGACAGTGCCCGTGAATTCATGAAATAAAAGCCAAGACAAAGGATAAGGCAGATGATAACCAGTGCATAATGCGGCATTTCAGGCCACCAGAGATAGGAAATAAGCCCTCCTATGGCATACAGCTGGAATGCGATAACGGTTGAATAGGCAAGCATGAGACTCCAGGCACCCCAAAATGCTGCCTGCTTGCCAAACGCATTGTAAATGAACACAAAAGGCCCGCCAACATTTGGCAGCATGCTGGTCATTTCACCATACACAAGTCCGATGGGAATACATAATAATCCTGTTAGAACAAATGCAAGGGCAATGGATGGGCCTGAAAGTGACAGCCACCATTGCATCATTACAAGCCAGGGCCCGATAATTGATCCTGCAGCCATAGCAAACATGGACATTCCGCCCATGACCTTTCGCAACTTCTTTTCTTCATTCATCACGTACCTCCTTGTTTTAGGTTTTTTTTAAACACTATTTCAAAAAGCTTCACAATTGTTACCGATGTAATATATTGCGTTCATGTACATTTTTATTGATGAAAATGAAATTCACCTTAAATAAGCAAAAAACGAATGTCAACTACTATTTTACCACTTTTCGAATTTATTTTTAGATTAATAGTTGATTTTCAACTTTAAACAGACAGAATCATATATATAATTCGTAAACCGCCTGGCATGGGTATTCAATCAACCACTTGTTTTAAAATGAATTTGGCAATGAAGGGATTTTGTGAGAAATACTTTCCGGTCGGCGAGTGAACCGGTTTCAACTGGTAGGATTTACCCTTTTGTCATATTGGTATTTTTTGAATCAGAAAATACAGCCATATACTCACCCATGTGTTTTAAGAGCTGAAGCCGAAGGGAGGTTTTTGTTCTGATGACTCCCTCTATTTTGTTTATTTTGTCGAGCAACATCAAAAGGTCGTGTTGTGATGCAACGCTGAATTCCACATCAAATTCATCATATCCTGCCAGTTGTGCAACATACCATATATAATTCATTTTGCTTAAACTGCTGCCAATAGACTGTATTTTTCTGGTATCAGCCTGTATCCTGATGTTTCCGCAAAGATCGTAGCCCAGTCTTGCCCGGTTTCTGATGGCGACGATTTTGATAAGCTCGCTATCAATAAGGCGCTTTATTCGGTTTCTGATGGTAGTTTCTGATGTGTCGAGCATTTTTGCCAGTTCTGTGTTCGCTATTCGTCCATTCTGTTCTAAAATTGTGATAATTTTTGAATCCATGGCATCAATCTTTTTTTTCATTACAATTTTCCTTTTTATCAGTCGAGTATGGTCTGCCGTAATTTAACCACCTTGTCTGTCCGTCAAGTTACGACAAAGACAACCGGATGGTATCGCCTCAGTATGCTGTTCAAAAGTCAGTATGATTATCCCAGATATCTGATATCGAATGTTTTGTCAATCAAATGTGGATTAAAACAACGATTTTCGTTGATTATAACAATGATATGCAAATAAAGGGTGCCGGGTTCCTTCAAGGACTGCATCGATAAAAACTGGATGGCACCGCCATGGGAGACAACCAGAATGGTTTGATTATCGTGACGCCGGGGTAACATTCCACCGGGTTATGGCATGGGAAACCAGAAATAGTTGGGTGGTCAGATTGAAAAGCCCCCCAGTTTTGTTTCAAGGTATTCGTTGATACCTTCTTTGGAACCTTCCCGGCCCATACCGCTATCTTTCATTCCGCCAAAAGGTGCTGCAGCAGAAGTGGGATTGATATCATTGATTCCGATGATGCCGAATTTGAGACGTTCAAAAGCGGTCATGGCGCGAGTTGTGCTTTTGGTGTAAACATAGGCGGCAAGCCCGTAAACCGTGTCATTTGCCATTTCAATGACATCATCTTCCGGATCATAGGCAATGATGGCAGCCACGGGGCCAAAGGTTTCCTCCCGATAGATCAGCATTTCCTTTGTCACATGGGTGAGCACGGTGGGGGCATAAAAATACCCTTTTTCCAGGGGACCGTCTGTGAGCCTTTTTCCACCGGTGATGAGGTGTGCGCCTTTTTCCAGGGCATCTTTGACCTGATTTTCAACCTTTGAAACGGCATCCGGTCCCACAAGGGGGCCAATCCTGACATCTTTGTCCATCCCATTGCCGGGTTTCATGGCATTGACACGAAGGGTGAACTCTTTTGTAAAGGCATCCACCATGTGACGGGGGACAAAGATTCTGTTGGGGCTGATACAGGCCTGACCTGTATTTAAGAATTTTACCAGGACTGCTCCCTTGGCAGCATGGACAGGATCAGCATCATCATACACAATAAAAGGGGCATGGCCGCCCAGTTCAAGTGAAATCCGTTTCATATTCGCTGCCGCTTCTTGTGCCAGCATTTTGCCGACTCTGGTTGAACCTGTAAAGGTCAGTTTCCGGATGATGGGGTTGGATACAAACTGGGCGCCCACGGGTTTGGGATCAAGGGTGGTGACAAGGTTGACCACTCCGGGAGGAAGTTGTGCCTGTTCAAAAATTTTAAACATTTCCATGGCACAAAGCGGGGTTGCCTCAGCTGGTTTCAACACCACGGTACATCCGGCAGCAAGGGCAGGGGCCAGTTTTCGGGTGATCATGGATACAGGATAATTCCAGGGTGTAATGGCACCCACCACACCCACAGGCTGTTTTAAAACGATAAACCGCTGATCCGGCCTTGCAGACGGAATGGTCTGTCCGTAAACCCTTTTGGCTTCTTCGGCAAACCATAACAGAAAATCTGCACCATACTGAACTTCGTTGCGGGCTGCAGCAAGGGGTTTGCCCTGTTCCTGGGTCATGATCCTGGCAAGGTCTTCTTTTTTATCCAGCATGATTTTCCAGGCCGTGTATAAATAGTGTGAGCGCTGGTAGGCTGTCAAGGATGACCAGGAGGAAAATGCCCTGTCTGCCGCTTCAATTGCAAGGGATATATCCTTATCGCTTCCGTCCGGCACCTGGGCTAAAACCTCACCTGTTGCAGGATTAAATACATCAAACTTTGCATTATTTTCCGCTTCTTTCCATTCTCCGTCAATAAACATGGTAGGGATTTCCTCCTGTTAAATAATTTTATTTTTTTTATAGATCCGAACCCGGATTTTTTGAACAATATGGTTAGTGGACAGCCTTGCTCAAGAATCTGCCGGGCTTGGGGGTCTACAGGCATATTTGAATTTCCCTTTTTCAATTTAGGATAACATACGCCTTTTACCAGAGATCATTCCTTCCCACAAGTTTAAATCCTAAAAAAATATCAAACAAATATTGCTTTTCTATCCTGAATAAGCATATTTCGTGCACGGTTTTTTGGGATGTTGGAACATGTGAGGCTTCATTCAACCCTTTGGCCTACTGGGCAGGCTATCTCACATGCACGACAATATCGCACCAAGTTCGTTAATTGACCACTCTTTGGATCTGTTGCCCGCGCCCGGTCCATCTCCATTGTACTAAACACTTATCCCGCTCGTAGTGCCCATCCCTAAAATTTTTCTGAGGGCAGATCTCCAAACATGGTCCAGAACACTGCTCACAAGGTGCGAATCCAGTTAAGGGTCCGGTGGGGAGCAATTCTGTTTCTAAGGGTGGTATGATAGTGAATGGGCGGTAATAGAAAAATGTTTACTCAGCCATTCCTTCAGGTCCGAAGAAATCTTGATTAGTTTGCGGTTGCTATCTGTGCCACGACCGTCCCACCAATATTGGAAATAGCAGGGGGTTTAGTTTTGTCTTCTATCTGGGCCAGATTGATCATTCCTGACCCTTGGCATGAATGGCTATATCTTCAATGCCCATTCTTTATTCAGCTTTATCTAATTATTTGAAACTTTATTTAAGCTGCCTTCTAAAGATTCGTAAATGAAAAGCAAAATAAAGCGGTCTAAACAGCAATTGCTTCTCTAACCTGGATGAGCATATTTTGGGCACGCCTGTTCCTTTTTGTTTCCGGCGCGTCAGCCTTTTCGCGATGTTTCATTTGAAAACCTCGTTCCTTTTTTTGCTTTTGGTCCGGATAAGCATAGATAATAGCCCCGGAGTAGCATTCTTCCACACAGGCTGGTTCGCCACCGCAATAGTCACATTTAAATGCTATATCATCGGAATTGACCTCAATCATACCATAGGAGCAAGCTGCAACACATTTTTTACAACCCGTGCATGTTTTCGGGTCGATTAAGACAATTCCCTGTTCATTTTTCGATATTGCCCCTTCTGGGCAAGCGTCCAGACATTTCGGTTTAGGGCATTGAAAGCAGACCAATGGCAAGGAGTAGCCTTCTGCCGGGAAGTTTGAAACGTGGATTCTGGACCGCTGTGGTTGAAAGAGTCCTTCCTTAACGGCAGAACATATATATGCACAACGGTTGCAGCCGGTGCAAAGGTCGGACTGTGTAAGCAGGTATTTTTCCATGGGTATCGCTTCTCCTTTTAAATCCGAGCCAATCCGAGCTCAGCCAGTTTAGCCACACTTGGTGTTCCGTTTTCATCCCAATCCCTTATCTGGTAGTACCTTTTGAGCATAAACTGGAAGTCACTTTCGGACAGAACTTTACCCTTATGGGGACCGTTTTCCAGTTTCTGGGTCATGATTTTTTGGGGTATGGTGTCGTGTTCGGCAGTGAATCCGGCTTTGAGGTTATACAGTCGGCATAGATTCCAAATACATTCCCCGGACCTGAGGAGCTCCTGTGCAATAACCTTTTGTCCAAGACCCACACTCAACAGATCTGCTATGATATCCAGATTGATCGTACCCCAGAAATCGCATAAACCCATAGACCATTTGATTGCATTAAAATTTTGTCCTTCAACCACTACCCGGGTTATGGTTTCCAGTTCGAAAGGGTTCTCGGCAAAAAGTGGAAAGGCCCGCATGTGGCAAGCTCCGCGTTCACTGGTTGCATAGGCCAGCCCCATGCCATAACTGGCCCGGGGATCATAGGCAGGAAGTTCGGAGCCTTTTATTTCTGTAGCTAAATCCTGACTCTTATATTTTTTAGCCAATTTTCTGGTACCCATGGCAAGATCACGACCCCGCTGGGTTGACAAGAGTGCTATCTCAGAGATCACAGTTAAACAGCTTTCCGGATCTCTGAAACGCAGTCCAAAATCGAATCGTTTTTTTTCAGTCATGTCCATGGATAGACCAATCACGTTACCGCTGGCCATAGTGTCCAGACCCAAATCATCGCAAAGGCGGTTGAAGCGAATTACATGTTCGAGGTCGTTGATTTCACAATTGGACCCAGCCAGGCACAAGGTTTCATATTCTGGCCCTTCCACTTCAGCCCCATTGATGTGAGTGAATTTTCCGCAGGCCAGGGGGCAGGAGGTACAGGCTCGATCCCCTCGTTTGGCGTTATGTACTGTTTCGGAGCCAAGGCCCGCATGATCCTTGTTGAACCCTTTGGTAAAATTGCGGGTGGGATGGACTCCCATCTCGTTGGTCACAGCGACCAACATGGATGTCCCGTGCTCATTGGCCCACATGTTGTCGTTGGTCAAAAGACTGGTGTGTTTGTAGTAATCGACTTTTTTAAGGAACGCTTTCATGTCTGCTACTTGGATACTGCCTGAGCCTCGGCAAACAATGCCCTTTAAATTCTTACTACCGAAAAGAGCACCACCACCACCACGACCAAATTGCCGATAATATTCTGTGTTGATACATGCGAAGGTGACCAAATTCTCCCCAGCCGGACCGATGGACAAAGTCTTGGCGTCCGGCGAACAGGCCGATTCTTTAAGCATAGCCTCAGTTTCGAAAGATCCTTTGCCTTTCATAGTTGAGGCATCCCGAATGAGGACGTTTCCATCTTGTATTTGAAGAAAGACCAATGAATCAGCCTTTCCAGTGATGATCAGGCCGTCATAGCCGGCGAGTTTCAGCTCTGGAGCGAAGGCACCTCCAGCGTTGGATTCGAATATAGTACCGGTATGGGGTGACTTGCTGACTAGGCAGAACCTGGAACTGGTCGGTACTTGCGTGGCTGCGAATGGGCCGGTCATGATGACCAGCGCATTGTCGGGTGAAAATGGTGCCACGTTCGCTGGTACACTTTCATAAAAATATTTTACTGCTAATCCCCAGCCACCCCAATATGCTTTCACCCATTCTTTGGGCACGGCTTTTTTGGATGTCTGCCGGGTGGATAAATCCACATGTAATAAATAACCGGTATAAAGATACATAGAATGTATTCCTATTTTTAAATTATTTGCTAAATTTTCTCAATTACCTCCATAAGTGCTTCCTCAAAGACACCCAAGGTGATCCCAAGATGTTCATCTGTGTGGGATGCAGAGCTGAACCAAGGTTCTCTTGAGTCTTTATCAGGCATAACACCTTTTTCCATCATTTTGCTCAGGACTGCGTTATATATATGGTGATTGCTTCCTGCCCATTCCCGGTATTCGTTGATTTCAGATTTCTCGGTGAAGACAATACCAAACATGGCAGGTGGACCCTGGACCAAGGCAGGAACACTCTTTCGCTTTATAATTTCTCTAATTCCTGCCATCAGCTTTTTGCCGTGTCCTTCGACCTTTTCCAGTGCACCTGATGCAATCTCATCAAGCGTGGCCTCAGCGGCAGCAGTGGCCACAACGTTTCCCGAATAAGTCCCGCCGTGTGATATTTTTTGATATCCTATTTCTCTCATAATCTCTTTCCGGCCACCGATTGCCGCAATGGGAAAACCATTTCCCATGGCCTTGGCATACGTGACCAAGTCAGCTCGGACGTTAAAGAGTTCCTGAGCCCCGCCTTTGGCCACACGAAAGCCGGTTTTGATTTCGTCAAAGATCAGAACGATGCCGTATTCGTCACAAAGCTTTCTGATCAGCTCTAAGTATCCTGGTTTGGGAAGGATACCCGGGCTATTGCCCATAATCGGTTCAATAATTATGCAGGCCAAATCGTGCCAGCTTTCCCGGATTTTTTTCTCAACAATCGCTTCATCATTAAAGGGAATGGAATCAATCAGCTGACTGAGCACTCTTGGGATACCTGAACTATGTGGGATCATATTGGGTGAACGGCGGTAGCCAACGCCGGGAATGGGCGGTTGACAATTAAATAAGGTATAGTCCTGAAAACCGTGGTAATGCCCTTCAAATTTAAGAACCTTTTCCCGGCCAGTGTAGGCCCGGGCGAATCGAATGGCATGCATGGTTGCTTCTGTACCTGTATTCGTCAGTCGCACCAAATCGACTCCGGTTAACTCCCTGATCTGCTCGGCAACCCGAATTTCCAATTCATGGGTCATGGCAAAGACATTCCCCATTTTCAGTGCTTTTTCTACATTCGCTATGACCGATGGGTAGGCGTGGCCCAAAATAACCGGACCCCAGGCATTGCGGTAGTCTATATAACGGTTGTCATCCATATCCCAGATGTAGGCACCGTCTCCTCGTTTGATGATCAACGTCTGATCATCACCCCAATATCGGAAATTAGAATTAACTCCCAGCGGAATAGATTGTACTGCACGTTTATACATTGCTCTTGATTTTGGTCCACTTTGCATAATAAAACCTTTCTTTTATATATTATTTTATTTCTCCCCTGTTTTTCTTGGGGCAATTTTATCCAACCAATAGGTTGCTATGGCAGGAATCCCAATAAATACTCACCTCCTGCCCTTTAACCAGTGACATTGAGTTGTCAGACCGACGATTAAGGTGAACCGTGACTTTCTGTCCGGTTGACTTAATCAGTACCTGCAACTCGGTGAAATCACCTTGATAAGACACATCGGTAATCTTGCTGGTTATGGTGTTGGTGATCGAATCTGATGAAGGTAGTTCATGGCCTTCAGGTATGATCTCAATCATTTCCGGATGGATGGATATGCCACTCACCTCTTCGAGTTTCACGTCCTTACACTTTTGTGCCCGGATACTAAGACCATGTTCGTCACGGACCTCCAGGTGGTTGTTATTTATGGAAGTGGCTTTTCCTGAAAAAATGTTGCACCCACCCATAAATTTGGCCACAAAACTAGTCCTTGGTGTTTCATAAATTTCAGCAGGCGTACCGATCTGATTGATACGGCCTTCGTACATAATTCCGATCCGGTCGGACAGACTAAGAGCGACCTTTTGATCATGTGTTACGTAAAGAAAGGTGATGCCGACTTCCTGCTGAACGCGTCGCAATTCACCCTGCATCTCTTTGCGTAGTCTGCGATCTAAAGCAGCCAAAGGTTCGTCCAGCAGCAAAACCTTAGGATTTAGAACGATAGCCCGGGCCAAAGCTACGCGCTGCTTCTGTCCGCCGCTGAGCTGGTGGGGGAATCGGTTTTCCATCCCTGGCAGGTTAACCACATCCAACATTTCCATTACTTTTTTCTTAATTTCAGACTGCGGTCGTCTTCGTTCCCTGAGACCGAAGGCAATGTTTTCAGCCACGGTTAAGTGTGGAAACAGGGCCATCTGCTGAAACACCAAATTGCATTCGCGCTTGTAGGGCGGGATATCATTGACCACCTTACCCTGAATTCGAATCTCTCCATGGTCTGCATTTTCAAAACCGGCCACCATTCGAAGCATTGTGGTTTTGCCGCAGCCGCTGGGACCCAGCAAAGAAAAAATTTCTCCTTGTTTTATGGCCAGGTTCATGTTATCGACCGCAGTTATCGTTCCGAAACGTTTAATCACATTTTTTATTTCGACTGCAGGCGTTACAGGTTCTTTAGTTATTGGCATTGCTTCATTCCTCATTTTTTTATCCCGCTTTTAATACAAGACAGATAACGGGCACTGATTGTGACCCAAAAAAATTATAAGTAGTATGATATGATTACATCCCTTTGGTGCGACTTTTCTTTTCTGCAAGCATGAACAGCAACAGTGATGCTAATGTAAAAAGGATGAATAACGTCCCGATTACATTGACAACCGGACTTGATCCATGACGGAGCTGGGAAAAGATGTAAATAGGCAGCGTAGTATTGCCTATCCCGGCCACAAAGTAGGTGATGACAAAATCATCAAAGGACCAGGGAAAAATTAAAGCTGCCGCTCCAGCGATACCCGGTAGCAGAACCGGGCCGATCACACGGCGAAAAGCCCTTATGCGAGTGGCTCCCAGATCCATAGCCGCTTCTTCCCAGGCCCAGTCAATCCGCTGCATACGACCCAGAATAACAAAAACAGCAAGCGGGGTGCTGAAGACAATGTGGGCGATAATGATCGTGGGATAGCCAAGTGTTAATGGTGTCACTTTGATAAAAAAGACAAGAAGCGCTGAAGCCGTAACCACTTCCGGCATAACAATGGGAAGCAGGATGGATGTTCGTAGAAGCTGCTTACCTCGAAATTTGAGTTTGTACAGCCCATAGGCTGTCAGCGTGCCCAATGCCGTAGATACTACCACAGTCACCAATGCAATGACCAGACTCCGTATGCAGGCATCCCATACAGTTTGATTGTCAAGTAATTCATAATACCATTGCAAGGTGAAACCTTCCCACCTGATGCCAAATTTATTGGCACTGAAGGAGAAGACGATAATTACAATTACCGGAGCCCACAAAAAAATATAGGCCAGGATCGACACTATGCGCAAGAACCAGATTCTAGGACTCATAATGATTGCTCCAGGGCCTCGCGGCCACCCCATTTAATGGCAAAATACAATATAAGCAGCAAGACAGATGCCAATGCCGTGGCCATACAGGAACCAGCCGGGATATCGCCCAGTGTGGTGAATTTATGAGCAACGACCATCCCGGCCATCATAACCTTGGACCCACCCAGCAAATACGGAACCAGCCAGTCCCCAAGCGCTGGAATCATGACCAGAATACTTCCTGCCAAAAGTCCGCCCCGGGTCAAAGGCAGCGTGATCCGGACAAAGCGCCGAAACGGCGTTGCTCCAAGATCTTCGGCCGCCTCCCACATAGACGGATCCAGTCCCTCCATAGCAGCAAATAAAGGTAACACCATAAAGGGTAACCAGGTATAGACCAGCCCCACTGAAACAGCCATGGGTGTATACAGGAACTGGATGGGTGTATCAATCAGCCCAAATCCTATCAGCCAGTGGTTGATCAGCCCATTGCTGCCTACGAGAGTTTTGAGGGCATACAGTCGAATGATATATGCTGTCCAGGACGGAATAATAATCATGAAGATGAAAAACATTTTCCACCGCTTTCCGTAGCGTGCGATATAATATGCCAATGGATAGCTTATCAGGATACACATGAAGTTCGTTTGAACGGCGTAAAAAAATGATTTAAGAAAAACCATACCATAACCGCCGTCAATCAGTTTTATATAGTTGTCCAGGGTAAAGGCATAAACGATTTTGCCGTAAGCTCCGGTTTTGAGCAGACTAAATAACAGGATGATAGCCAGTGGAGCCAGGACAAATACCAGCTGGATCACAATTATTGGTCCCAGGTACTTGACCAGTTCAGGAGCAACCCCTCCGTTGATTTGTTTTTCAGGCGGCTTTCTAACCTCGCTGTCCTTTTTCAAAGTTTTTATATGATCGGGCACAAATCTGCCCTCCTTGTCTATTGATAATTATAATATTTGCCCGAGGACGTCTATAAATGTTGAGACGTCTTGTGCCGGGCCTTTGTAAAATTATTTCTTAAGTTCTTCCCAGATTTTTGATCGAAGTTCAAGACCTCTTCCGGTCATTGCTTTTTCATTTATGGTTTCACACTTTTCCAGGTAGTCTTTGGAAGGAATAGTGCCCGGCCATTTCTTGAATTCTTCGGAAACCATTTCCTGAGAAGCCTTGTGATTAGGGGAATAGCCAATGCCCATAATCAAGGTTGTATTGACTTTTGGACTCATAATATAGTTGATCCACAAGTGGGCCGCCGCCGGATGAGGGGCACCTTTGGGAATCACCAGCGGATCCACACCGTTCTCAGTTCCCTCTTTAGGCAAAACACCGCGTATCGTATTCAGCTCCTTGGAATAAAAATAAGAATCGCCGACCCAGCAATTTGAAAGCCAGGCTTCTTCTTCCAGTACCAGACGCTTCGGCCATGAGTCATAGGCCATGACCTGGGGTTTTTGTTTGAGCAAGAGATCACGAACCTGCATCAATTCCTGCTCATTGTCTGAGTTGTACGAATAGCCCAGATACTTGAGCCCATTGCCAATCACGACAAACATTTCATCAAGCATTGTGATACGTCCCTTGAATTCCTTGCCTTCGTACAGGAAAGCCCAGGAGCCTATGCGCGGATCATTGGAGTCCACATATTTTGTGTTGTAAGCATATCCATAGAAAAAACGATCCGTAGGGATGCCATATTTATTGTCCAAATCGTACCAGACTTTTTTATTTTCTTCGGGCAGGTAATGAGCCACGTTTGGAAGCCATTCCTTATTCAGTTTTTGCAGTATATCCAGTGCTTTGAGCTGTATCATGCCTCTTGTAGAAGGCAACATGATGTCATACGGGCAATTCGGATTGAGCTTAAACTTGGCCACATATTCGTCGTCACTGGCATAATTATCCCGGATGATCTTGATACCGTATTCCTTTTCGAAATTCGTATAAATTTCCTCAGGCCACCATTCAGCCCAGTCATAGATGTTCAGTTTGCCTTCTTTTTGAGCCTGCTTCAAACAGTCTTCAGGAACAGGATAATCCTTGAATTCTACCGCCCATGAAAAAGTAGTCATTACAAAAATCAAACAAAGGCACAGGCACAATACATTCCACTTCCTGACGTTAAAAGTAAACTTCATGATGCAATCTCCTTTAGCATAAAAACACGTTTAAATTATTTTTCCGGTTGGTTAAAAATATCAACCCTTGATAAGCAATAGAGCATTGAAAAATTTTTGTCAATAAATAATTTGACAATTTGATCTAAAAATGTAAATATATATTATAAATATTGCGAATATTAAGTATAATAACGATAAAT
>CALGRI010000206.1 GCA_937880875.1 uncultured Pseudomonadota bacterium | reverse complement strand
TATGAAAACAAGACCCAATTTAAAAATAAAGTCGGGTATGAAAATATTGATAACCAGTTTGGCGGGCATTTAAAACTTGAGGGAAGAGTAGCAGGATATGATGCCGGGTCTTATTTTGAACCCGTTGGAACCCATACAGGCCTGGATGGTCTTGCCAATGTCAGACTGAAAGACAAGCTTATTTTATCTGAGACAATTTATTTCGAAGCTCATTATGAGGTTTTCCGCAAATCAGGAGATACCTATAAAAAACAATATGCGATTCAAAAATATTTTCCATTGCCTGCCGCCGGATTGACATCTGAACCTTTAAATATTGATAAAAGACGGCTTTTAGACCTGACAAAAACACTTAAAGAAACAGAGGATTATGTTTTATGGCACCGCTTTGACCGTCTGTTTTTTTCAATAAAACCATCCTGGGGCGACATCCTGATTGGAAGACAGGCCATAACATGGGGAAATGGATTTATTTTCAATCCCATGGATCTTTTTAATCCTTTTGCACCTTCTGATACGATCCGCGATTATAAGATGGGGGATGATCTTGTGTCTGTCCGGTTTGATACAGAACTCTCAGGAGAATGCAACCTGCTTTATGTCCCGAGAAGGGATGCAATAACAGAAGAAGTTGATTTTAAAAGTTCTTCTGTTGCAGGTAAATTTCATTTTTTTGCAGGCAATATTGAAATGGATGTAATGGGTGCATGGCATTATAATGAAGTCGTTTTAGGTCTGGGTGGCACGGGTTATTTTAAAGATGCAGCATGGCGAACCGATCTTGTCTGGTCAACCCTGAAAAATAGCCAAAACAAGAGCGGATATTTTGAGTTTGTTGCAAACATTGATTATTCCTGGATATGGCAGGATAAAAATTATTATGGCTTTATTGAATATTATCATAACAGCCTGGGGAAAAATAATTATACAAATGCCATGGGTGATCCTGATGCTATGGAAAGAATTGACAGAGGGGAATTATTTGCCCTTGGGAAGAATTATTTAAGCGCTCAGATCCAGATGGAACTCCATCCTTTGTTTAATATTTATTTAAGTATCATCAATAATGTCAGGGATCCTTCCGGTATAATCCAGCCCTGGGCGATCTTTAGTGTGACACAGAATTTAAACCTGCATTTTGGCGCAACTCTTTTTTATGGAAAAAAAGGAAGCGAATATGGCGGTTTTTTCATTCCAGGCACAAATTTTCATACCAATGCCGCTCCAAACGCTTATGTGCGATTTACATATTATTTTTAAGGAAA
>CALGRI010000205.1 GCA_937880875.1 uncultured Pseudomonadota bacterium | reverse complement strand
ATTAATCATTTACAATAATAATCCGGCATTCTTTTAAAAAACTGTGGCGTTCCGTTGTTTTTTCCAACAGGCTGTAATCCGACATGCTGATAACAATAACGGTATTGGGTTTGCCTTCCTTACGCAGTCCCTTAAAAATCAGTGGATGGTTGCCGATCCTTTTGTCCTTTAAAGCCTGATCCATACTGCTAAGATATTTGCATACCCCGTTTTGAACGGCAAAGTCTCTGCTGATAAAAGCAGAAGAATATATAGCATGGCCCTGTTCGCTGACAATAACAGGATTAAGCACAGGTTCTACCCCCAGCCCAGTTGCATCGATGATCAAACCCGAAAAGAGAGGTTCTCCGATGATGGCAACATTTTTCCCCTGACTTATTTCCGGATTGATTTTAGGTATCTGTCGAATTTCTTCCGGCAATACCAATTGTAAAAACCCTCCAAACATACTGGTTTCAATCATAATTTCCACGGCAAGAGCCGAGGTATAATATTGCTTTGAAATGACGGCATCCCTTGCAGTTTTTTCTATACCCGCTAAAATGATATCATTTTTAGATGCATAGGCATCAACGCTTAATGAGGGGTTAATTTTTATTTGTTTTAAAGTTTCTATGAGCTGCCGATTTGCATCTGCCCTGGCCAATCCAGGAACCAACTCATGGGAGGTTTCATTGTTATCTTTGGGAGATGCTTTACCAATGGCTGAAATATTTCCCGTAGTCCAGTTTACAGCTCCATTTTTAAATTGGGTAATGGAATGATAACCCCTGGTTTGATCCTGATTTGCCAGGCAAAGGCAGTCCATAAAAAAAAAGGATAGGACAATGACGGGGACATATACCCGCCATTTTTTATTTTGTTTCATCTTCTTTTCACCAGGCTAATTTTTCAAAAAGTTAAATTCAATGAAATTTGCTATCTGATTTATATCTTCAAGCCCAAATATCGGCACGTCCGGTTTATAATCTGAATCTGTAACAAAGGCGATCAAATTTTCATCGTTCATACAAAGGGGTTCTTTGTGTACACTTTTAGTCCTGAAAACCTCTATTTTAGGAAGATTCTGCTTTTTAAATCCTTCAGCTAAAATAATATCCATATCAGACAAATAAGATTGCATTTTTTCAATATAACTTGTTGTGTCATCTTTAACCATGGCAATTTTATTTTCAGTGATAACAAGGGTGGCACTTGCGCCGGCTTTCCTGTGACGCCAGCTGTCTTTTCCTTCTTTGTCCATTTCAAATCCGTCATGGGCATGCTTTACAGATCCTATTTTGTATCCTTTGTCCGTCAAAAGGGCAATCACTTTTTCCAGAAGAGTGGTTTTTCCAGAGTTGGATTTTCCCACAATGGTAATAATTCTTGTTTTCATATAGATGGTTTTTTTTAGCCTCATATTAAATTTTGCATAAAAATAGTGTTCAAACCAAAGAAAGTCAAGCCAAGGAAAAAATCAAGCAGGGCAATCAACGATTCTGTTCAACTCCCGGCCTTGATGTAGACATCAGTCTGCCAAAACTGGATATTTGCCATAAGAAATTTTACATAACCCGTTCCAGGCTGGTCGCCTTACGTCCGCTGGATGGACATTGCTACAAGCTCTAACCTGAAGGTCACACGTAAGATTACTTTCGCTGACCGCCATGAACTCGCTCATTCTTCGCTCAAACACCATGGCGGCTTAACCGCTACTATAATCAAGAGCTTGTAAGCCATGATCCATAATGCTCCCGTAAGGCAATCATCCTTCCACTGGAAGGTATAGCAAGTTCGTAAATGCTTTTTGCAAAATAATCTTCATTGACTGTGTTTTAACCCCTTGTTATATATTCACTGGTACTGCCCAGGCTTGGTTTAATTTTGAATTTATAAAGGATAGTCGTATGATCAATGACACGGAAAAAAGACTGATCAGCTTTATCAATAAGGATGAACTGGTTCGTTTGACCCAGGATTTGATCAGGATTGATTCAGTGATTCGTCCAACAACAGGGAATACAGAAGCCGGGGTCGTCCGGTTTATTGCTGACTGGATTCGCAGGGAACTGGGTGTGGAACCGCTGATTGAAGAGGTGGTTCCCAAAAGAGAGAACATCATTGTCACATTTGATTCAGGCCAACCAGGACCCTGTCTTATGTTTGAAGGTCATACAGATGTGGTTTCCGAGGGCAATCCAGATCTCTGGCAGCATGGTCCTTTTGAAGGGGAGATCGACGACGGTAAAATTTACGGCAGGGGATCATGTGATATGAAGGCTGGGCTGGCCGTTAATTTGCTGACGGTCAAGGCAATGCTCAAATCCGGGGTTGAATATAAAGGCAAAATGCGGTTGGGCATCGTCTGCGATGAAGAGGACCTGATGCTGGGAATTCAAGATTATATCAAAAAAGGACACGCTGATGATGTGGATGCCTGTTTGGTGCCGGAACCCGAGGAGAATCAGCTCTGCTTAAGTATGAAAGGGGCTTTGAGAGCCATAGTCAAAGTTAAGGGAAAAATGGCCCACGGGGCTATGCCGCTCACCGGGATTAATACCAGTATTCGAATGGCACGGATCATTCTGGCTTTTGAGGCGTTTGAAAAAGCGGAAATGGAGCATTGCGGCAAGGACGAGTTTTTGGGTTGGCCATCCGTGACATTTACTGTGGTGCAGTCACCTCCGCCGGGAGAGCCGACACAGCTGAATGTCATGCCGGCAGAATCCATGGCATATTTGGATATCCGAACCATTCCCGGTCAGAATCATGAACAGATCAAGAGGCAGCTGCAGGAGATCCTGAACCGGTTGGCTGCAGATGATCCTGATTTTAATGCGCGAATCGAGTTTATTGCTGATAAGCCCGTGGTCAGCATGGAAAAAGACGAACCCATCGTCATGATTGCAGCAGAGGCGTACAGAGATATTACGGGCAGAGAGCCTGTTTATAATGGAGTTCCCGGAGCCACTGATGGGACTTTTTTAAGGTATTTAAAGGGTATCCCCTGCCTGGTCAATGGCCCCGGACCCAGGCATGTGCCACACCAGACGGATGAATATGTGGAGATCGAAGAAATGTTTGAATCTCTGCAGATCTATCTG
>CALGRI010000204.1 GCA_937880875.1 uncultured Pseudomonadota bacterium | reverse complement strand
GAAAATTCCTGACCCAGTGTCAGAGGGATTGCATCCATCAGGTGTGTCCGACCAATTTTTACAATCTTATTCCAGTCTCGGGTTTTCTTTTCCAAAGATGCCTTTAATGCCTTTAAGCCGGGAATGGTATGATCTGTTATAATACTACAGGCCGCCATATTCATGGCTGTTGGAAAAGTATCATTTGAAGACTGGGATTTATTTACATCATCATTGGGATGAACAAGGCGCTTTGACTTTCCAAGCTCATTGCCAAGCAGCACATGGGCCCTGTTGGCAATGACTTCATTTACATTCATGTTGGACTGGGTACCAGACCCGGTTTGCCATACATTCAGGGGAAAATGGTCATCAAGGGTGCCGGCAATAATTTCATCACAGACCTGACTAATGATATCTTTTTTTTCCCGGGGCAACACGCCAAGGTCATGATTCACAACGGCTGCCGCTTTTTTCAATATCCCAAAGGCCCTGATGATCTCCAAAGGCATCCTGTGATTTCCAATTTTAAAATAATCTAAAGACCTCTGGGTCTGTGCACCCCAGTATTTATCCAAAGGGACATGAATCTCACCCATGGTATCTGTTTCTATTCTTGTCTTCATGAAAATCTCCAGATATTATCTGTTATGGATGCACAAAAGGGCACACTTTTGTATTGCCTTATAAAGCGGTCAGGCACTATTTATATGAAATATTTATACTGCAAATGAACGGCTGAAAAGATCTTCAATCGCTTTTTTACCTTCATCGGAAAGATTTCTGGTGCCCGTTCCACAAAAAGTCTCATGTGAAATTACAGGTTCTTCTTCCTTCCATTCATTTTTTTCCCATGTATACCACTTATTTTCACCCTGATCAAAAACACTTACCGGTCTGTTAAAAAATTTGGCAAGTTCAACACCCCAGCCAGTTCCACCTTTAACCGTTTGATCAGGCTGAATCCAACCTATTGCAAATACCTGATACCCCTTATTGACCATATGAAAAATGGTCTGAAAAACTTTTCTGATCTTATCGGCCTGTGCATATCTCCTGCCCATTCGTGCAGAGACTATCTCCATACTGATATTGCCTTTTTTCAGATCTACATCGCTAAGCATGGTAATGTTCTTCTCCCTCGAACATGTATGCCCTTCAAATGAAAAATTTATTTCATTGATGCCATATTTTTCTGCGCATTCGCCAAAGGTTTCTTCTGCACCCTTAAGTCCCCCACTGTAAAGACTATACTTTTTATTACTCATAATGATTATTTCTCCTTTTGCACTCATTTTATTAGCGTTCAGTTAATATAAACTTGGATTTTTCATATATTGTTGTTCTCACCTCAGGTTTGCCTCACAAAAATAATTTAAACTTGCTCCAGCGAAAATTAAATCTATCCGCCAGGGCATTATAATTTAAAATAAGGCTAATTACAAAAGGTCAGAGTAAAAATCATTACCTTTATCATCAACAATGATAAAGGCTGGAAAATTTTCAACGGTGATCATATAGACAGCTTCCATGCCAAGCTCTTCATATTCCAGCAATTCAACCTTTTTGATAAAGTCTTTTCCAAGACGGGCAGCAGGGCCACCAGGGGAGCCCAGATAAAATCCGCCATATTCCCTGCACGCATCAGTCACCTGTCGGGTTCTATTCCCTTTTGCCAGCATGATCATGGAAGCCCCCTCTTTCTGGAAGACAGGTACATAGGGGTCCATTCTTCCGGCCGTGGTGGGGCCAAATGCTCCTGAGGCTTCACCATCCGGTGTTTTAGCAGGGCCGGCATAATAAATAATATGATTTTTCAGATATTCTGGCAGGCCTTTGCCTGCTTCAAATCCTTCCATGAATTTTGCATGGGCAATATCCCTTCCCACAATGATTTTACCCGTCAGGGACAATCTTGTGGAAACAGGATATTTGGAGAGTTCCGCCCGGATCTCGTCCATGGGCCTGTTCAGATCGATCTCTACAGCCTCTTTCATTTCAGGTTCTTGTTTTGGCAGGTATTGGGCAGGGTTTTCTTCCAATTGTTCCAGAAAAATCCCTTCCCTTGTAATTTTACCCTTTATCTGGCGGTCGGCAGAACAGGAAACCCCGATACCGATGGGGCAGGAGGCTCCATGCCGTGGCAGGCGGATCACACGGATATCCAGGGCAAAATGTTTGCCGCCAAACTGAGCACCCAGTCCAAGTCCCTGGGATCTGATCAGCACTTTTTGTTCAAGGTCAATATCCCTGAAGGCATGGGCAAGCTCACTGCCTTTGGTGGGCAAAGAATCCAGGTATCTGGCTGAAGCCAGTTTCACAGCCTTTAAATTGAGTTCTGCTGAAGTTCCGCCGATGACAAAAGCAATATGATATGGTGGGCAGGCGGCTGTTCCAAGGCCTTTCATTTTTTCCAGCATGAAATTGATCAGGGTTTCTTCTGTGTTCAATACCGCTTTTGTCATCTGGAAAAGTGCTGTTTTATTTGCAGATCCCCCTCCTTTGGCCATGAACAGGAACTTGTATGCATCTCCCTGAACAGAGGCAATATCAATCTGGGCCGGCAAATTGGTCTTGGTGTTCATTTCCTTGTACATGGTAAGGGCAGCATTCTGGGAATATCGTAAATAATTTTCTGTATATGCCTGGAAAACCCCTCTTGACAGTTCTTCTTCATCATCTGTCCAGGTCCAGACCTGCTGGCCTTTTTTAGCCATCACAATTGCAGTTCCCGTGTCCTGGCACATGGGATAGACCCTGTCTGAAGCAATAACAGCATTTTTCAAAAGTTCCAGGGCCACATATCGATCATTGTCAGAGCTTTCAGAGTCATCAATAATCTTTCTTAAACTTTCAAGATGTTCAGCCCGATAAAGGTGGGCCACATCTTTAAATGCCTGGTTTGAAAGCAGACTTATCGCCTGCGGCTCCACCATGAGAACCTCTTTTCCTGCAAACTCTTTTATCCTGACATGATCCTTAGTGAGAAGCCTATACTCAGTGGTATCTTCTCCCAAAGGAAACATGGTCTCAAATTTAAATTCACTCATTTTCTAACCTCACAATTTATTTAACCAAAACCATCTTCCTTCGAAGATAAGCAATCTGGGTCTGGTGCGGCAGATCTTTAGGGCAATAGTCTTCACATCCTAAAAGGGTCATGCAGCCAAACACCCCATCATCATCACCCATAATTTCATAGAACTCATCATCCGACCGTTTGTCCCTGGGATCCAGGGCATATCTGGCAAGCCTCATAAATCCCACTGCAGAAAGAAAATCAGGTCTCATTCGTTTTGTGGCACAGGCAGATACGCAACATCCGCATTCCACACATCGTTCCAGCTCGTAAATTTCATCGGCCACATCCGGGTCCATGCGTTCCTCAAGTTTTTCAAAATTGACTTCATCTGCATTCCGGTCATGAATCCAGGATTCCACTCTTTCAGACATGGCCCGCATAAATTTCCCCGTATTGACGGAAAGATCTCCAATGAGCTCAAACCCGGGCAACGGCAAGAGTTTTATCTCACCGTTTTCATATTTCGAAGTAAGGGTGCGACAGGCAAGGGTGGGTGACCCATTGACCACCATGGCACAGGAACCGCAGATACCGGCCCGGCAGACAAAATCAAATTGCAGGGAGGGATCCTGCTGCTCACGTATATCGTTCAATGCAATAAAAATTGTCATCCCAGGGGCTTCTTTAACCTCATAGGTTACCATGCGAGGTTTGTCACCCTTTTTCTGGGGATTATATCTAAAGATTTGAAATTTTAAGACTCTTTCCTGGTCACTCATTATTTAAACCCCCTGCCTATACGCTCATTTTTACCTTTAAATTTTTCCGGAATTGGGATCGGATTTAACAGCTCCTGAAGCTCAAACCTGTCTGCACCCGGATTAGCTTTTTTGATGTCTTCAATTTCCTGTTCCCGCTTGATCGTATCGGGGTGATGAATGGTATTGTCTGCACCATACCCTCTTGATCCGGGAGGCATTTCCATTTTCATGACATCCAGGTCTTCATAGGATATTTCAGGAAGATCAGCTGAATCCTCTTTCCATGTGGCAAGGGTTCTTTTCAGCCAGTCCCTGTCATTTCTTGCCGGGTAATCTTCCCTGGCATGAGCGCCGCGGCTTTCAGTTCTAAGCATTGCACCATAGGCAATACACTGGGCAAGTTTGATCATCTTGGGAACCCGAATGGCTTCTACCAGTTCAGGGTTGGAAGAACTGATCCTGTTTCTCAAGGCAATTTTCTTTGCCCGCTGATTCAAGACTTTCAATTCTTCAACAGCTTGTTCAAGATCTTCACCATTTCTGAAAATACCAACCTTATCCATCATGATCTTCTGCATTGCTGCTTTTAACTCAAAGGGATTTTCACCAAAATCCCTGACCAGAAGATCTGAGATTTTCTTTTCCTCTTGTTTCATAAAATGCTGGATGGTGGATGTGCTCACATTTAATGGATTTTGAGCACAATAATCTGCGACAAATTCACCCACGATCATTCCTGCCACAACCGTTTCAGCAACAGAGTTGCCGCCCAGCCGGTTAAATCCGTGCATATCCCAGCAGGCTGCCTCACCGGCAGAGAAAAGACCTTTAAGCGTCGGACTTTCACCTGTGGCTTTTGTTCTGATTCCGCCCATGGAGTAATGCTGGGTCGGTCTGACCGGTATATACTCTTCAACAGGATCAATACCCAGGAAATATTCACAGATCTCTTTGACTTCCCTTAAGTTCTTTTCAATATGTTTGCGGCCAAGCAAAGTAATATCCAGCCAGAGGTGGTCGCCATAACGAGATGGGATACCCTTGCCTTTTCTCATGTGCTCGGTCATTCTGCGCGAGACAACATCTCTTGATGCCAATTCCTTTTTGTCCGGCTCATAATCCGGCATAAACCTGTATCCATCCTTATCCAGAAGGAGACCCCCGTCACCACGGCATCCTTCCGTGGTAAGGATACCAACCGGTACAATGGCTGTTGGATGAAATTGTACCGCTTCCATATTCCCAAGGGTTGCGATTCCAGTTTCAAGGGCAATGGCATTTCCAATCCCTTCTGAAATAACAGCATTGGTGGTAATAGCATATAATCTTCCATAACCGCCCGTGGCAATTGTTGTGGCTTTTGCCACATAGGCGATAAGCTCGCCTGTGATAAGATCTCTTACAATGGCGCCATAACAGACTCCGTCTTCATGGATCAGGGCAATGGCTTCTTTTCTTTCATGGACGGGGATACCCATCTGGATGGACTTGTTATCCATTGCATAGAGCATGGTGTGACCTGTACCATCTGATGTGAAACAGGTTCTCCATTTCTTTGTCCCGCCAAAATCCCTTGATGTAATCAGGCCATGGGCTTCATCTTTTTCCGTAATGGTGACTTTTTTACCATTAATAACAACCTCCCTGTCTCCGCGCCTGACCCTTGACCAGGGAACACCCCAGGCAGATAACTGCCGGATGGCTTTGGGAGCCGTGTTCACAAACATTCTGGCAACATCCTGGTCGCATCCCCAGTCACTTCCCCTTACAGTGTCTCCAAAATGGACTTCTTCATCATCCCCTTCGCCCTTAATCGTAGCACCAAGGCTTGCCTGCATACCGCCCTGGGCAGCAGCAGAGTGAGATCTTTTGGCAGGAACCAGAGACAGGACAATGGTATCAAAGCCCCTCTGCATGGATGCAATGGCAACTCTCAGTCCTGCCAGCCCGCCACCAATTACAAGTGAATCCGTATATATGACTTTCATTTAGGT
>CALGRI010000203.1 GCA_937880875.1 uncultured Pseudomonadota bacterium | reverse complement strand
TCTGACAGCTAATGCCATGGCAACACCGAAAGTTGCAACAGATACTACAATGGCCGTCAGCATTAGAACATGGGGCAATGGATTTATATAATCAGCCGCATGGATAATCGCTGCATGGGCATCCTGTCCGCCATGGGCATTTTGAATGATAGGTATGGTGGCATCCCGCTTGTATCCAATGGAAACATAAAAAAGGATAATTGCTGTTTGAAAAATGTTCATACCCACCAGTTTTTTTATCAGATTATTTTTTGCAATCATGGCATAAAGGCCGATCATCATTAAGATCACATACAGCCAATAGTTGTATTTTGCCACGATCAGGGGTAATAGATCAGTCATAGCGTAACCTTATAGTCCTTCATCGTGTCTGCCTGCGGAGACAATATTAATATAAATGATGACCATTGCTGCAGTTACAGCAATTCCCACACCGATCTCAACTCCCAGCATGCCTAAGGCTCTTATATGATGGGGATCTCCCGGTATTAAAGGGACAAGTTTTGCATAATCCAGGAAATCACCTCCCATGAACATGCAGATGGCTCCAATTCCGACATATATTAAAACCCCCAGGGCAGCAAAAATTCCCAGGACTTTTTCCTTGACCCTCCGTACAAGAGTTTTCAGGTCATAGGAAATGGCCAACAGAATTAAGCTGGAACCAAAGATAACTCCGCCCTGAAAACCACCACCCGGAGAAAAATCTCCATGGGCCACAACATAGAGTGCATAAATCTGTATAAACGGGATTAAAATCCTGCACACAGTTTTTATAATCAGATCAGCCGGTACCCAGTCCTTATCCATATGCTCAAATTCTTTTCCTGTCTTTAGAATTTTTTTGCTGTCTTTTACATGGAGAATAACCCCGGTAGGTGTGTGCCGATAAAAACGTTCTTTTTTCTCTTTAAAATCCCTTAACAAAAGAAAGCATGCCAGGCCTGCACAAAAAACAACGGCTGTTTCAAACATGGTGTCAAACCCACGATAATCAGCCAGAACTGCCGTTACAAGGTTGGGAACCTGTGTTTCTTCAAGGGCTTTTTCAATATAATAATTTGAAAGGTGGATTGAAGCAGGAGAGTTTGGATCACCCCAGTCAGGGAATTCTCCTGTTCCATACAATAATAATGCACCTGTCAGGCAAACAATAATAAATCCTATAAATTTCAATCTTTTGTCCTCCTGCTGGTCCTGAAAACAGCTGCAACAAAGAAAACAGTGCTGACGCCTGCTCCAACTGAAGCTTCTGTAAAGGCAACGTCAACTGCCCCCATGACAGCCCAGAGCAGACACATCATAAATGAATACGCACCAAATAAAATAGTTGTTCCAAGAAGATCTTTAACAGATATGGCACCAATAGCACAAAAAATGACAAAGGTTAACACGATCAGATCAATTGGCCAGTGCATGATTAACCCTTTCCTTTCTTTTTGGTCCAATGTCGTAATCCGGCCCTCATTCCAGCATCAACAATGGAATGGGTGGCAGTGGGACTGGAAAGAAACACAAAAAATACTATTAAAAACATCTTTGCTGAAAGCAGCAGGGCTTCCAGGGAAAAATGATGAAGATTGTATATGGCAAGCCCTGTCACCATTGCAAAAA
This sequence comes from uncultured Pseudomonadota bacterium, assembly GCA_937880875.1. Lineage (GTDB taxonomy): Bacteria > Desulfobacterota > Desulfobacteria > Desulfobacterales > Desulfobacteraceae > Desulfobacula. Next base: position 904 of record CALGRI010000203.1, on the reverse strand, counting down.
TCCCAAGGGTATCCAGTTTGCCTGCTGGATGAAGCCTGGTGTAAAAATCAGGCATTCTGATGATACCCACAGCTCCGCCCAGAAAAAAGAATAAACCGATAACTAAAAACAAAACAACAAGTATATTCATGAATACTCCAAATTGATAATTAATCCATAAAGGATTCTTCGTACAGCCCTTTTCTTTTGTGGAAATAGCGTGAGGCCGTTAATACGGCAACAAAATTTAAAAAAGCATAGGCCAGTGCGATATCAACAAACATGTCAACACGTTCATAAAGGGAACCGATGAGCAAAAGAAGAACAACGGTTTTACTCCCAATGGCATTGACACCAATGAGCCGATCCAAAACAGTAGGGCCGAACAAGGCTCTGTACAATGCAAAAAGCATCAGAAAGCATAATCCCAATGCAACGCTTAGAAAAAAAGTATTCATATCTCTTCTCCAAAAACTTGTGCAACTTTTTTTAACATGGTACCAGGCAAACCTTCAGCAGATTCCCTGTCAATGGCATGCACCCTGAAAACACCATCTTGATCTGCTGTCACAGTAATGGTTCCAGGTGTCAGGGTAATGGAGTTTGCCAGGGTCGCTATGGCAATATCAGACTTTAAATTGGTTTTAAAGGTAATAATGTGAGGATCTATTAAGTCTTTCATTCTTGGGTGAAAGGCAAGATATAATAAATGAAAATTGGCTTTAATAATTTCCCACATCAGCCAGGGAGTATATCTGACAAATCTAAAAAACACTTTCATATATCCTGGTTCCATGGCCGGGAACAGCAAATCATAAAAATAGTATGCCACAAAAAAACTTGAAATCCCACCAAGCCATAACAACAGAGGATCAAATTTTCCTGACAGCACAATCCAGGACAAAAACATTAAAATAAATGTAAT
>CALGRI010000202.1 GCA_937880875.1 uncultured Pseudomonadota bacterium | reverse complement strand
GTTGGGCTTGCTCTCTTTATTGCCATTAATTTTACCGCAATGACCATGAGCAACAAAGAATTCTTGCCGACCAACGGCATTGAAAGATTATTTATTACCATTACCTCTCCTTTTCAGATGGCCGTTACTAAAACCATACATTTCACTCAAAATATCTGGAACACTTATTTTATGTCGGTCCTTGCCGTTAAAGAAAATATTGAACTGAAAAAACAACTTGGAAAAGCAATAGAAATCAAAAATCACTATGAGGAACTGGAACTCGAAAATACCCGGCTTAAGAAATTTCTTAATTTTACAGGCACAATGCCGGACACATATGTTGCAGCTCAAATCATTGCAAGGGACCCATCCCCTTGGTTTAAAACCATTATGATCGATAAGGGCACACAAGATGGCCTGGTCAAAGGAAACCCTGTGCTGGTTCCCGAAGGAATTGTCGGTCAAATAATCAAAGTTGCAAAAAATTATTCCAGGGTTCTTTTGATTACGGATAGAAACTCTGCTGTTGATTCCCTTGTACAGAATTCCCGTGTCCGTGGAATTGTAAAAGGGAACAATGAGGACAATTGTTCTTTTGTATATACATTAAGAAAGGATGAGGTAAAAGAGGGTGAAATGATTATTTCATCTGGTTTGGATCAAGTGTTTCCCAAGGGTATGAAAATCGGCAGAATTTTAAAAGTGACAAAGGTTCATTCTCAACTTTTCCAGGATATTACCCTGGAGACCAGCGTTGATTTTAATAAAATAGAAGAAGTTCTTGTATTTAAAAAAAACAGATGAATTGTTTTGAAACGGGTCAATAATGAATGCAGTTTTTTTCATCGTCCTCACTTTATTTTTCATCGTTATCCAAACGATTATCCTTCCTTCGTTTTCCTGGTTTGATCAGTGTTTTGACCTGCTGATTATCGAGGTCCTTTTTTTAAGCTTTATTTCATCTCACTATTCAATGGTTTTGGCCATCATTATTATCGGATGCGTGATGGACAGTATTTCCGGTGTTCCGTTCTGCTATCATACTTTTTCGTATGTGTGGATGTATATTATTGTGCAAATAGTCAAACAATTATTTTTTCAAAGAAACATTATTTTTATTTTTATCATCAGTATTGTTTCCATACCCATTCAGCATGGGTTTTTATTGTTTTCAGTTTTTGTCCATCAAGGTATCGATTCCATCTGGGAATTTAATTTCATTCTTTTGATAAGACAGGTGTTTTGGGGCGTTGTTTTTATCCCGCCTGGTATCTGGCTGGTAAATGTCTTGTGGCAGAACTGGATACTTAAAATACAATTTTTGCAAAACAACGTGTTTAAAAATACTGAGGATAGAATTGACCGAATTCAGTAAAAATCAGGACAGGGACTGGATAAAGCAAAGATTTATCATTGTAAGTGTATGTATCTTGTTTGTGTTTGCACTCTTGTTTCTCAGGCTTGTATATCTTCAAATTATTAAGGGCGAAGAATACAGGCTTTTATCTGAAAAAAATGCAGTACGTCTTAAAAGTATTCAATCGTCTCGTGGTCTGATCTTTGACAGAAATAAAAAATTACTGGTGGATAACAGGCCTTCTTTTAATCTCAAAATAGTGCTTGAGGATGCAGGCGAGGTTCAAGAAACGGTTAAAAAACTTGCTGAATTCATTGCCGTGCCTTTTCAAGAACTTATGGATCATATTGCTCGGGAAGGAAATGGTGCGGTTTACAAGCCAATAACATTAAAAAATGATATCTCAAGGGATCAGCTTGCCATTGTTGAAGCGCATAAATTTGATCTTCCCGGGATTCATATCGATATAGAGCCCACAAGATATTATATTTATAAAAAAACAGCTGCTCATCTTTTAGGGTATCTCGGAGAAATAAACACCAAAGAACTGAAAACCGGTAAATATCCCAATGTCAAGTCAGGAGACTCAATTGGCAGATATGGTATTGAAAAAAGTTTTGAAAACTATCTGCAGGGGAACCGGGGCGGAAAACAAGTGGAAGTCGATGCCAGTGGCAGAACAATTAAGATTTTGAGAACTATTGAACCTGTTGCAGGGCTAGATTTGAATCTTACATTGGATCTTGATTTACAGCAGACAGCAGAAAAATTGCTTGAAAATAAAGATGGGGCTGTTGTCGCCATTGATCCTAACAATGGGGATGTCCTTGTGATGGCAAGCAACCCCAGTTTTGATCAAAACGATTTCATTGGTGGTATAAGCAGCAAAAAGTGGAATGCATTGATGTCTGATCCGGGTAAACCAATGGTCAATAAGGCGATTCAGGCAGAATATCCCCCGGCCTCCACCCATAAAATTATTACCTCCATTGCCGTTCTTGAAGAAAATCATATCAATAGGAATACCACTTTCTACTGCCCGGGATTTTTAAAGTATGGTAATAGAACTTATCGTTGCTGGAATAAACATGGTCACGGTGATATGAATGTGATTGACGGGATTACGCAATCCTGTGATGTTTTTTATTATCAGGCAGGAATTAAAGTCGGTGTGGATAAGTTGGGACAGTATGCAATGGGGAGTGGGTTGGGCAAAAAGACAGGTATTTTGCTGGAAAATGAAAAAAAAGGACTTGTTCCAACTTCGGCCTGGAAAAAGAAACTATACAAAGAATCCTGGCAAGGGGGTGAAACACTTTCTGTGGCAATAGGACAGAGCTACAATCTGGTCACACCTCTGCAGATGGCTGTTTTAACTGCTGCTATTGGTAATGGTGGCACCTTGTACAGACCCAGACTTGTTAAAACAATTAAAGACGGTCATGGGCTTGTGATAAAAAAAATTGAACCTGAAATTACTGGTGGCCTGCCGGCAAGCAAAGAGACATTGGATATAGTAAGAAATGGACTTTTAAAAGTTGTTCAAGGTGATCGTGGGACGGCAAGAAGAATTAGACTGAAAAATATTGAAATAGCTGGTAAAACAGGGACTGCTCAAGTTTATAGTATGAAAAAAAATGATAAAAGAAAAACAGAAGATTTAAAATATTCTTTGCGGGATCATGCCTGGTTTGTCTGCTATGCCCCTGCCAAGAACCCTGTAATTGCAATATCTGTGCTGGTTGAACACGGAGAGCATGGATCAAGTACTGCAGCACCCATAGCCAGCGCTTTGATAGAACAATATATCCAAGGACCTTTTAAAGAAAAAATATCACTGGAGTAGCCCATGTTTGACAGGCGGTTAATAAAGAATTTTGACTGGGGCCTTATGGCTTTAATTCTTTTAATCGGTATGGTAGGTCTTGGTATTTTATACAGCGCCCTGACCGCCGGAAATGAGACAGGCGCCATCCACATTCTTTTTAAAAAACAGATGATCTGGATGGGTGCCGGGTTTATAGTAATGATGATCATACTGGTGATTGATTTTAGAAACCTGGACAAAATGAATTTATTTATTTATACAATCTGCGTTGGACTTTTGATCAGTGTTATTCTTTTCGGGCAGCTTGGCGGTGGGTCCAGGCGATGGCTTCTTATTGGGTTTGTCAGGATTCAGCCCTCTGAATTGATGAAAATTGCCTTGATTATAAGTCTGGCATCTGTTTATGCAGCTTCGATTTCCAATACAGGATTCAATTTCAGAAAATTGATTAAACCGGCAGTATTATGTGTAATTCCATTTGTTTTAATAGTAAATCAGCCAGATCTTGGGACAGGCCTGCTCTTACTTTTAATTGCCGGTTCAATGACCCTGTTCGTCAAGGTAGAGCGAAAAGTATTGTATACAGTGTCTGGTATTTGTATTGCTGCTGCTCCTTTGCTCTGGTATGGATTAAAAGCCTACCAAAAATCAAGGATATTGACCTTTTTAAATCCTGACCGGGATCCCCTTGGGGCAGGATATCATATTATCCAATCAAAAATAGCCATTGGATCGGGGATGTTGACAGGCAAGGGTTTTTTAAAAGGAACCCAGAATGCACTATCCTTTTTACCGGAACATCATACGGATTTCATCTTATCCGTTCTTGCGGAAGAATGGGGGCTTATGGGGTGCAGCATTCTTTTATTGCTTTATTTTCTTTTATTATTCTGGGGATTAAATATTGCCTATAATTGTCGCAATATGTTTGGTTCTATCCTTGCGTTCGGTATCACAACCATGATTTTCTGGCAGATATTTATCAATATCGGGATGGTCATGGGACTTATGCCTGTTGTTGGTGTGCCTTTACCCCTGGTATCCTATGGCGGGTCTTCAGTGATAACCAATATGGTGGGTTTTGGAATTCTTTTAAATATCAGTATGCGTAATTTTTCATCTAATTAAAAATTAAACTAGCTCCATAAAAATTCCTTACCAAGGCCTGAAATATTTTGTTTTTCAATGTTGACAAATGATTGCCTGGATGTTACTCAATTCTCGATTTGATCGGAATTTAGACTGTTTTTGTGTAAAAATAGTCAGTTGGATATAAGTAGTTGATTTTTTAATAATTATTAACTGGAGGAGTGAATTTTTTTTATAATGATTAATCTGGTGGAGTGGATTTTTTTATAATTATTAACTGACGGAGGGGATTTTATGATAACTGTGATTCCTGATATATCCATGGTATATCAGATGATCAATTTCCTAATCCTGCTTTTTGTGCTCAATCTGGTTCTATACAAACCAATCCGTAATGTTCTTCTTGAAAGAAAAGCAAAAATTGAAGGGATGCAAGAGGGGGCCCAAAAAGCCTCAAACGACCTTGTTGCTGGAGAAGATGCATACAAAGATGGGTTGAAACAAGCCAGATCTAAAGGATTGAAAGAAAAAGAAGCCTTTATAGAAGCAGCATCTCAAGAAGAAAAGGAAATAATTGACAAGATTAACAAGAAAGCTCAGGCCAACCTTGCCGAGATTAAAAAGCAGGTTGCAGATGAAACTGAGCAGGCCCGCAAATTGCTTGAAAATGAGGTGGAGGCATATGCCAAAGCCATAGGCGAAAAGATTCTGGGGAGGGCCTGTTAATGAAAAAAGCTGGAATGTATAAAAAACTACCACAGGTTGTTTTTTTTGTTTCAACACTTGTGGTTGCAATTAGCGGTATTGCTTTTGCAGCTTCCCCAGGCGGAGAAGTGCACAACAATTGGCTTAAAGTTGATACCTGGAAAGTCTTGAATTTTGGAATTCTTGCTATTGGCGTGTTTCTTATTGCGAGAAAGCCGGTTGCTCAATTTTTCTCATCCCGTGCAAAAAATATAGAAGATGAGATTAAAGAGCTTGAACTAAAAAAAGCAGAGGCCCAAAAGAAACTTACCGAATACCAAGCCAAGTTTAAAAATCTTGATCAGGAATCTAAACAGATTGTTGAAGATTACATCAAACAGGGTGAAGAAGCTAAAACAAGAATTATTGCTGAAGCTGAAGTTCAGGCTGAAAAACTTGAAGATATGGCTAAACGTAATATCCAACAGGCATTCAAGTCTGCAAAAGCAAAACTTCAACAAGAAATTGTTGAAAAAGCCATGGAAAAAGCTGAAGAAGTTATAAAAGCCTCCATTTCATCCGATGATCAGGATAAGCTTGTTGATGAATATTTGAAAAAGGTGGTGGCATAATGAAAAATTTAGCGGTTTCCAGGCGTTATGCCAAAGCATTGATTCTTATCGGCCAGGAAGATGGCATGGCCGAACAATACAATACAGAGCTTGACTTTATTGTCGGGCTTTTTAATACACAGGAAGATTTTGAAAAGGCATTGATAAATCCTTTGTTCAACAAAAATGACAGGAAAAAGGTTCTGGAGGCAGTTTTAGCTGCCACGGATTTGTCAGCTATCATGAAGTCATTCCTGATTCTTTTGTTTAATAAAAAGAGAATCGGTTTTTTGCGAGAAATTGCATCATACTATAAAGATCTGGTAGACGAGCTTAAAGGTGTTGTCAAGGCCAGTATAGTTTCTGCAACTGAATTATCATCAGAAGCAGTTGATAAAATTAAAGAGGCATTATCAAAAAAGACTGGAAAAAATATTGTTCTGAATGTTGAGCAGGATCCAAATCTCATAGGCGGTGTGGTTACTAGATTGGGTGATCTTGTTCTGGATGGCAGCGTAAAAACTCAGCTGATTAATATGAGAGAAACATTAAAAAAAGGTGAGAGTGTCTAATGGAAATTAAAGCAGAAGAAATAAGCCAGATAATAAAAGACCAGATCAAAGGTTTTGATACAGAGGTCGACCTGAGTGAAACAGGTGTAGTTCTTTCAGCGGGTGACGGTATTGCCCGCGTATATGGTCTGGAAAAAGTTAAAGCCATGGAGCTAGTTGAATTCCCCGGCGGAATTCTGGGACTTGCATTGAACCTTGAAGCCGATAACGTTGGTGTCGCGATCCTTGGTGATGACAAGGTCATCAAAGAAGGTGATGTTGTAAAACGAACCGACCGTATTGCATCAGTTCCCGTTGGTGAAGAACTTCTGGGACGTGTTGTTACCACAACGGGTGAACCGGTTGACGGCAAAGGTCCTATTAATGCAAAAACTTACATGAATATGGAATTGGTTGCCCCGGGTGTTATTGCCAGAATGTCTGTTCATGAGCCTTGCTACACGGGTTCAAAAGCAATTGATGGTATGACACCGGTAGGACGTGGTCAGCGTGAGCTTATCATTGGCGATCGTCAGATTGGCAAAACAGCAGTTGCTATTGATGCTATTATTGCTCAAAAAGATACGGACATGAAATGTATCTATGTAGCCTGCGGTCAGAAAAAATCAACGGTTGCCCAGGTTGTAGCAGCCCTTGAAGAGCATGGCGCAATGGAATACACAACCGTGGTTCTTGCATCTGCATCTGAACCAGCAGCCATGCAGTATCTTGCTCCCTATGCAGGATGTGCAATGGGTGAATATTTCAGGGATAAAGGCGAGCATGCCCTGATAATTTATGATGACCTTTCAAAACAGGCAGCAGCCTATCGCCAGGTATCTTTGCTTCTCAGACGTCCTCCAGGACGAGAAGCTTTCCCTGGTGATATTTTTTACAACCATTCACGTCTGCTTGAAAGATCTGCAAAATTAAGTATTGCAGAAGGTGCAGGTTCTTTGACAGCCCTTCCCATTATTGAAACCCAGGAAGGTGATGTGTCTGCATTTATCCCGACAAACGTTATTTCCATCACAGACGGTCAGATTTTCCTTGATAAAGACCTTTTCTTTGCCGGTATCAGACCTGCCATCGATGTTGGCTTGTCAGTATCACGAGTTGGTGGCGCAGCCCAGGTAAAGGCCATGAAACAGGTTGCAGGAACTTTACGTCTTGATCTTGCCCAGTTCCGCGAGCTGGAAGCATTTGCTGCATTTGGTTCAGACCTTGATGCTGCTACCCAGAAACAATTGACCCGTGGTGAGAGGCTGGTTGAGCTTTTAAAACAACCTCAATTCAAACCGCTTCCAATGCACAAAATGGTAACCGCTTTATATGCTGGAACCAAAGGATATATTGATAAGTATCCAAAAGAAGCTGTTTCAAAATATGAAGAAGGCCTTTATTCATTTGTTGAAAATCGATTCCCTGAAATATTCTCTGGTTTAATTGAAAAACAAGAGATTACAGCAGAGATTGAAAGCAAACTGAAACAATGCCTTGAAGCCTATGACGACGAATTCAAGGATGCTGTATAGGTGCTTGGAAATTTTTCGTGATATTATTCAATAACTTATAGGCGTAAAGGTAAATATAATGGCAACTTTAAAAGAAGTACAATCAAAGATAGTCAGTGTAAAAAAGACTAGACAGATTACCTCTGCCATGAAAATGGTTGCCACTTCAAGATTGCGCGGTGCTCAAAACAGCATGGAGGCATTTAAACCCTATGCCAGCAAATTTGCTGAAGTTTTGGGAAGCATTGCCGGTAAATCCGGCGAGGACGCAAGTCCATTGCTTGTTCCCCGTGATGAGGTAAAAAAAGTGGCGCTCATCCTCTGTACATCTGACAGGGGGCTTTGTGGCGGTTTTAATACAAATTTAATTACAAAAGCTGATAAATTAATAAAATCAGAACTTGAAGGCAAAGATGTTTCCTTTATCTGTTTTGGTAAAAAAGGAAGAGACTGGGCTAAAAAACAACCCCAGCCCATTGAAGACCAATATATCGGTGTTGTGGGCGGAAATGTTGAATTCAGTGTGGCATCTTCTTCAGGACAGAAATTGATAGACAATTTCCTTGCAGGAACTGTTGATGAAGTATATCTGGTTTATTCTGAGTTCATTAATATGGCAAAACATATTCCAACAATAAAACAGATTCTTCCCATTCCTTCTCTTGAAGGTGTATCCGAGGGATCAGCAGAAAAAGAAATGGACAAAGATGGCCAGTTCCTTCCGGAACATATCTGCGAACCTTCTTCTGATGCATTGCTTGGTGAAATGCTGCCAAAGAATATTTTTATTCAGATATATGATGCACTGCTCCAGACGTCAACCAGTGAACATGCCGCTCGAATGAGTTCTATGGAAAATGCAACCAAGGCATGTGGAGATATCATTGGAGAACTTCAGACAATATACAATAAAACAAGGCAAGCCGGCATTACGGCTGATCTTATGGATATTGTTGGTGGCGCAGAAGCCCTTAAGGGATAAATTGTTAAGATAGTTAATATAAAAACAGCTTTATAGGAGAAAAAAATGGCTGAAAATATAGGAAAAATAGCACAGGTACTCGGCGCAGTTATTGACGTTGAATTTGAACCTGGAAAACTTCCTCCGGTTCTGACAGCTTTGACGGTTACTAACCCGGCTATTGGTGACATGGAAGACAATCTTGTAATCGAAGTGGCACAACACTTGGGTGACAATGTTGTCAGATGTATTGGTATGGACGTAACTGATGGCCTTCAAAGAGGAATGCCTGTAAAAGATACAGGTTCTCCCATCATGATGCCTGTTGGCAAAGCATCTCTTGGAAGAGTTCTTAATGTTGTTGGTAGACCTGTTGATGGGCTTGGTCCCATTTCCCAGGAAAAAATGCTTCCCATTCACAGACATGCCCCGGCTTTTACGGAACAGGATACCACAGTAAGGGTTCTTGAAACCGGTGTTAAGGTTATCGACCTTCTCGTACCCTTCCCCCGGGGTGGTAAAATGGGTATGTTCGGTGGTGCCGGAGTTGGTAAAACCGTAATCATGATGGAAATGGTTAACAATATTGCCATGCAGCATGGTGGTATTTCCGTATTTGGTGGAGTAGGGGAAAGAACCCGTGAGGGTAATGACCTTTACCATGAAATGAAAGATTCCGGTGTTCTTCCAAAGTGTGCTTTGGTTTATGGCCAGATGACAGAACCTCCGGGAGCAAGAATGAGGGTTGCGCTTTCCGCTTTGACCTGTGCAGAGTATTTCCGTGATGAAGAAGGTCAGGACGTGCTGCTTTTTATTGATAATATTTTCCGTTTTACCCAGGCCGGTGCAGAGGTTTCAGCGACCCTCGGCCGTATGCCATCTGCGGTTGGTTACCAGCCAACACTTGCCGTTGACATGGGCGAGCTTCAGGAACGTATCACCTCAACTGATAAGGGTTCCATTACAGCAGTTCAATGTGTATACGTACCAGCCGATGATTTGACAGACCCTGCACCTGCAACCACATTTGCTCATCTTGATGGTACTGTTGTTCTTTCCCGTCAGATTGCAGAGCTGGGTATTTATCCTGCTGTTGATCCGCTTGACTCCTCATCCAGAATTCTTGATGCTGCGTATATCGGGGAAGAACATTACCAGGTTGCCCGTGTTGTTCAGCAGACCCTGCAAAAATACAAAGAACTCCAGGATATTATTGCAATTCTTGGTATGGATGAGCTTTCTGATGAAGATAAAGTCACTGTACAGCGTGCCAGAAAACTTCAGAAATTTTTGTCACAGCCTTTCCATGTTGCAGAAACTTTTACCGGGATGGCTGGTAAGTTTGTCAAGGTTGAAGACACTGTAAGATCATTTAAAGAAATTATTGATGGTAAACATGATGATCTTCCAGAAAATGCTTTCTATATGGTGGGTTCTATTGAAGAAGCCATTGAAAAGGCAAAATCTGCTTAAGCATCCGGGAGGATATCATGGCTGAGAAATTATTTCTTGAAGTCGTTACACCGCAAAAATTAGTTGTCAGTGAAGAAGTTGAAATTGTGGTGGCCCCGGGTTCGGAAGGTGAGTTTGGTGCACTCAAAGGGCATACCACATTCCTTACATCTTTAAAGATTGGAACGCTTCGGTATAAAGATGCCAAAGGAAAGGAAAGATATCTTTTTATAAACGGTGGATTTGCAGAAGTTTTGCCGGACAAGGTGACCATCCTGGCTGAGTCTGCCGAGCGTAGACGGGATATTGATGTTGAAAGAGCAAAAAGAGCTAAAGAGAGGGCTGAAAAGCGCCTTGCTGAAAAAAGTGCGGATATGGATCTTGCGAGAGCTGAAGTCGCTTTGAAAAGGGCTGTACATAGGCTTAAGATCAAATAGACAGGGATAAATTTGGCTTGAGCTTATCAAAATTACAATAGAAGAATCAGAGTGTTAAATAAAAAAGGGGGTGCTTTAGTGGGTTTGAAGCATTCCCTTTTTGCTTGGCAGATCCAAATATATTTTTGAAAACAGTATGCACTAAGGGGATGAAGATGGAGTCTAATGATGTTGGTGTTGTTATTCTTGCGGCTGGTAAGGGAACCCGGATGAAGTCAGATATTGCCAAGGTGCTTCACAAGGTTGGCGGTAAATGTATGATTGTCCATGTAATTGAATGTGCAAGAAAAATTGCCCGGGACAATGTGCATGTTGTTGTGGGTCACCAGGCGCATGAAGTGAAAAGGAAAATCAATAAGTTTTTTAAAGTAAAATTTGCCATGCAAGAACAGCTTTTAGGAACAGGTGATGCGGTTAAGGCTGCCATCCCAGGCTTGAAACCCAGCATTAAAGATGTTGTGGTATTATGTGGAGATGTGCCTTTGATCCAGGAGAGCACATTAAAAAACATGGTGGATGGGCATAAAAAAAATCAAGCCAAAGTATCTGTGCTTGCAACCGATGTAGATGACCCTAAGGGTTATGGACGTATTGTACTTGATGAACAAAACAATATGATTTGTATTAAAGAAGAAGCAGATGCCAGTGAAACAGAAAAGAAAATTAAAAAAATAAACGCTGGGATTTATTGTTTTGATAAAAAACTTCTCATATCTGTTATTGCTGAATTAAAACCTGATAATAGCCAGAAAGAGTATTATTTGACAGATGTTATCGAGATAGCACAAAAGAGACATGAAAAAATATTGGTTATCACTATGGATGATCCCGGACAAGTTATTGGTGTGAATACGCTTGAAGAGCTTGAAAAAGCTGAATATCTTATCCAACAGCGTGGCAAATGAATTGCCTTGACTTTATGAAATATTTTGAATTATACTGAAAGCCAATAAGTTTTGTGAGATTATGAAAATGGGTAACGAACATATTAAACAAAAGTTTGATGATATCAATGATAAAATCGATTTTATGATTGAATTTTGTCATGAACTCCAGCAGGAAAATAAGGAGTTGGTGTTAAAAATCAGGGGCCTTGAATCAGAACTTGCTACAAAAGATGAGACTGAAAAACAATTTTCAGAACAAGATGAATTGATTCAATCTAAAATTGACGGACTTTTGAAAAAACTGAATGATTTTTCAAACAGCGCATCAGGCGAGTATTCATCAAACCTATGACCGAAATTATGTCGGAAAAGGAATTTCATTGGATGAAATTGTTGTAATTGATCTTTTTGGAGAAGAGTTTAGATTTCAACCTGATAATCAGGTTGAAAATCCGGAACGGGTTGCACTGTATTTAAAAAAATATATAAAAGAAGCTGAAGGAGCGTTTCAAAATAAAACCTTAGGGAAAAATAAAATTGCAATATTGTTGTTAGCAGCGATGAATTTGTCTAAGGATTTTCATGAACTTAAGGTGCAACACACTGAACTTGAAAAAGAGATGGATAAAAAAATTTCATCCTTGATAAAAAAAATTGATAAAGGAATTGAATGGCCAAAGGAATATCCATTGTTATAAATTTTTACCCCTGCAATGTGCGTGATTGTGAGACAGTCTTTGTCCTAACGCATAGTAAAAAGGGAGTCCACACTTTTACTGGTGTGCTAAGTTCCTCGAAGGTAAGGAAAAGCCTAAAGGTATAATTGGACAACCCACCTTTTGAACCACTGGTTCAAAGCCTTAACAAGCAACACGGCAGTTTGTGGGGGTAATTGTAACAATTAACAAGTCATTTAATTCCATCCTTCCCAACATTTCATCCCATTTCATATTTTTGCAATCATAATTTTTATTAAAATAGACCTTTATAAAAATTATGTTATAAAATTAGACAATTACAACATGTTGTGTTGAGGTTAATATAATTTAGGAGAATTTTTTAATGGAATATACGGTTGTACTCTCATCTATTGCTGTGGTTTTGTTGGGGTTGGGAGTCGTTGCCTTCTTGATTTTTAGAAAAAAAACGATTCAGGAGAACTTGAATATTGAAGAAGAGCAAAAACATATAATTGAAGAGGCCCAAAGAAAAGCGGGAACCCTGTTAAAAGAAGCCAAATTGGAAGCTAAGTCCAGGCTTTTGGAAATGAAGAGTGATTTTGATTCGGAAACGGAGGAAACCCGTGCTGAATTAAAAAAAGAAGAACGCAGGCTTTCCAAAAAGACTGAGAAGCTCGATAAACAGGAAGAACTATTATCAAAACGGGAATTAAGTTTTCAAAAAAATGAAATTACACTTGAGGAAAAACTTGCATCAGTTACTAAAACAGAGAGTCAATATAAAACGTTGTTAGAACATACCAAGAAAGAACTTGAAAAAGTATCAGGGCTTACCCTTGAAGAGGCAAAGGATCTTTTGCTTAAGGCCATGGAAGAAGAGGCCAGGCACGAAGGTGCCAAACTGATTAAAAAGATTACCAGTGAAGCAAGAGAGAATGCAGATAAAGAAGCCAAAAAGATCATCTCAACCGCCATTCAACGGTATGCCGGGGATTATGTGGCAGAGCGAACTGTTTCAGTTGTTCATCTTCCAGGAGATGAAATGAAAGGCAGAATTATTGGCCGTGAAGGAAGAAATATAAGGGCACTTGAGGCGGCTACAGGGATTGATCTGATTATTGATGATACGCCTGAAGCGGTAATATTATCAGGGTTTAACCCGGTTCGAAGAGAAGTTGCCAGGATTGCTCTTGAAAAGTTGATAGCAGACGGAAGAATTCATCCTGCAAGGATTGAAGATGTTGTAGCCCGGGCAACGGAAGAAGTGGATCTTGTTATTAAGGAAGCCGGGGAACAGGCAGCTTTTGATTTGGGTGTCCATGGTATTGATCCTGAATTGATCAAAGTTATAGGCAAGCTCAAGTTTAGAACCAGTTATGCCCAGAATGTATTACAGCATTCTGTTGAAGTTGCCTTTTTGTCAGGCGCCATTGCAGCCGAGCTGGGGTTGGATATTAAATTGTCCAAACGTATGGGATTGTTACATGATATTGGAAAAGCAGTTGACCATGAAGTGGATGGTGCCCATGCCATTATCGGTGCAAACCTTGCTAAAAAATATGGTGAAAGCGAGCGTGTGGTCAATGCCATTGGAGCCCATCATGAAGATCAGATGCCGGAATCAGTGTATGATTATATTGTCCAGGCAGCTGACGCCTTGTCCGGTGCAAGACCAGGGGCTAGAAAAGAAAGCCTGGAGAATTATGTCAAACGGCTGGAAGACCTTGAGAATATTGCTAATTCCTTTGACGGGGTTATCAACACATATGCGATCCAGGCAGGTCGTGAAATACGGGTCATTACTGAGAGTGAAAAGATTAGTGATGAAAGTGCAGTGCTTCTTTCCCACGATATTGCCCGCCGAATAGAAGAAAATCTAACATTCCCGGGTCAAGTTAAGGTTGTTGTGATTAGAGAAACAAGGGCAGTAGAATATACTAAGAAATAAAGGGTAAAAAAATATGAGTGTCTTATCGATACTAAAGGAACGTGGATTTGTTGAAGACCTCACCCACACGGAAGAATTAGAAGATTATTTAGTCAATAACAGAGCAACCTGCTATATTGGATTTGACCCGACGGCAGCAAGTCTTCATGTGGGGAGTCTTGTCTGTATAATGGCCTTGGCTCATATGCAAAGACATGGGCACAGACCCATCGCATTGGTTGGCGGTGGGACAGGCTTGATCGGTGACCCTTCCGGGAAAACTGAACTTCGTAAAATTATTACCCAGGAAGAGATTGATGAAAATAAAAAGGGTCTTTGGCTTCAATTATCCCGGTTTCTTGATTTTTCCGAGGATAAAGCATTGTTGCTGGATAATGCTTCCTGGTTAACAAAACTTGAATATATTCCATTTTTACGAGATATTGGCAAGCATTTCAGCGTTAACCGAATGGTAAAGGCAGAAAGTTATAAAGCTCGGATGGAATCTGAAGACGGGCTTACGTTTATTGAATTTAATTACATGCTGCTTCAGGCCTATGATTTTATGCAGCTTGCCAAATCATATGATTGTTTTTTGCAGATGGGCGGATCTGATCAATGGGGCAATATTGTTGCCGGAATTGATTTGACTCGTAGAACGTTAGGAAAGCAAGCCTTTGGGATTACCTTTCCTTTAATTACCACTGCAAGCGGTATAAAAATGGGGAAAACGCATAAAGGAGCAGTATGGCTTGATGCCCAAAGATTTTCTCCCTATGAATATTACCAGTTCTGGGTAAATGCTGACGATGCAGATGTTGTAAGATTCCTTGCTTTGTTTACCTTTTTGCCAATGGAAGAAATTGATCAGGTAAGCCATATTAAAGGAGCTGATCTGAATAAAGCAAAAGCAATTTTAGCCTATGAAGCCACAAAAATTTGTCATGGAGAAGATGAGGCGATCAAAGCCTTGAAAGCATCAGTATCCATGTTTGGGAACATAGAGATACCCAGGGATCTTTTAACCTCCAGCAGTATTCCAAGAGGTAGTCATTTGGTTACAAATGAGAAATCCGTGCCGTCTTCATCTTATAATAAAGATGATGTTATAGGGAAGATTTCCATAATTGACTTATTCATGGATGCAGGTTTGTGTAAAACCAAATCAGATGCCAGAAGGCTTGTCCAACAAGGAGGGGCTTATATTAATGGTAATAGGGCAGTTTCCCTGGACCATGTTATTACAGCAGAAGATATTGAAAAAAATGAAATTTTACTAAGAGCTGGCAAGAAAAAATATCATAAAATTATTTTGAATTAAACGTAAAAAATAATTGACAAAAAAAAACACTGCATGTATATTGTTCTGGTTTTTGCCGATCACATAAAGCGTGATCAAAAATGTAGGTTTGATCTTTGAAAATTGGTCAGTGAGAAATTTTAGAGCGGGTCTAAAACAAGAC
>CALGRI010000201.1 GCA_937880875.1 uncultured Pseudomonadota bacterium | reverse complement strand
AAGGCTGACCTCAAAGGCCATGGCAAGCCAGTCCCGGATTTCGGAAAACTTGATGACCCGGTCGTTTAAAAGCCGTGACGCACAGAAAAAGGGATGGGCTTCACCATCATATTTATCAATCATTTTCTGCTGGAATTCATTTATTTCTTCCAGTGTCATGGGGGTGCCTTTGGCCTTTGCCTTGGCCTGCTCAATGCTCAACAGAACCCCGCCGGCACTTTTGCCGCTCATCACCCCGGTTCTGGCCCGCATGGTTGAAAATAAAAAGTTGGGTCTGTATCCACGGCCGCACATGCCGTAATTGGCAGCCCCGTTATCCGGCCCTATAACAAGCTGAATCCTTGGCACCTGGGCGCAGGAAACAGCACGGACCATGTCCGCACCATATTTTCCAATGCCGGCATGTTCAGAATCAGAACCGATCATATAACCGGGGGAACTCTGTATAAAGAGCAGCGGGGTTTTTTCATAGGAACATCTGACCACCCATTCCGTTACTTTTTGGGCGGCTTCATGGAATATAATACCTGCAGCATTGGAACAGACAACCCCGATGGGAAATCCCTTGATCCTGATTTTTCCCGTCAGGATATTGGACCCCCGGCCCGGGGCAAAATTTTTCTTGTGTTCAATAAATTCAGATTCATCTGCAATGGCGCCAATGATTTTTCTGCCGTCAATGCCTTTGTGGGGGGACATGGGCATGATATCATAGAGGGTTTCCAGAGGAATTTTGGGCTCTTGAATCTCATAGGTGTGACCCTGAATTTTCTGGGGTCTTGTCAAAGAAAGAAGCTGTCTGGCTCTTCCAATGGCATCGGCCTGGTCAATGCACAGATGATCTGCCCCGCCGGAAATCTGGGTATGAACCTTTGCTCCACCCAGATTTTCAGCTGATATTTCTTCTCCTGTGGCCATTTTTACAAGGGGAGGGCCACCCAGGAATGAAAAGGACTGCTTGTCAATCATGATGGATTCACAGGCCATGAAAACAATATAAGCACCTCCTGCCGTATTGCCGCCTGTACTGATGGTGACCTGGCGAAGTCCCATGGCAGACATTCTTGCCATATTATAAAAGATAGAACCAAAATGCTGGTCATCAGGGAAGACATCGGCCTGCATGGGAAGGAAAACGCCTCCTGAATCAGCGATATAAAGACAGTTGAGTCCGTTTTTTTCAGCAATGGCCTGGGCTCTCATGTGCTTTTTAAGGGTGATGGGAAAATAGGTGCCTGCCTTGACACGGCTGTCATTGGCCATGATCATGGTCCAGTTGCCATGGATTTTCCCAATGCCCGTGACAATTCCGGCACAATGCACATCTTCAACTCCTGGATATCCCATGCCAAACCCTGCTAAAGTTGAAAGTTCAAAAAATTGACTGCCCGGATCAATCAGATCTGTTATTAAATCTCTTACAGGCCGTTTGCCTCTTTTGGCAAGGGTTTCGATGGCTTTTTGGCCGCCCGAGCAAATCGCCTCCTGCCGGCGGTCTTCCAGTTTTTTTTCTTCAGCTTTCCAAAAAGTTTTATTATCTATCATGAGTTATTTTATCTTCCTTTATAAACGGGTTTTCTTTTTTCTTTAAAAGCAGTCAGTCCTTCGATTCTGTCTTGTGTGGGTATGGTCACCCTGTAGGCATTGGATTCTATGGCAAGCCCTGTGGCAAGGTCGGTTTCAATGCCCTTGTCTATGGCATATTTTGCCATTTCAACGGCAATGGGGCCGTTCTCTCCAATCATGTCCGCCATTTCCATACAGGCATCCAAAAGACTTTCGGGTGATGTTACTCGATTCACAAGGCCGATATCAAGGGCTTCTTTTGCATCCACCCTTCGTCCTGTAAAAATAAGTTCCTTGGCCTTTGCCACCCCGATGATTCTCGGTAAACGCTGGGTGCCGCCACCTCCCGGGATTATGGCAAGTTTGGTTTCCGTCAATCCCATACTGGCGGTTTGGGAGGCAATGCGGATATCGGATGCCAGTGCCACTTCCGTACCGCCGCCAAGGGCGATCCCATTTATGGCACAAATCACGGGTATGGGAAGGTTTTGAATTGAGGTCAGCAGATTTCTGATGGTGATGATAAATTTTTTGACCTCATCCGGGGTTAAGCTTGCCCTTTCCTTTAAATCAGCGCCGGCACAAAATGATTTTTCTCCGGCACCGGTTATGATCAATGTTCTGATATCCGTTCTGTATTGCAGGGCATCGATTTCATTTTTAATGGCATATAAGAGGTCAAAATTCAGGCAGTTCATCACCTTTGGCCTGTTCATGGTCAGAATGACAGTCTTGTTTTTTTCTTGTTTCAGCAATAAGGGATCGCT
>CALGRI010000200.1 GCA_937880875.1 uncultured Pseudomonadota bacterium | reverse complement strand
ATGAAATAGGTTATATACTCCCGGGTCTGGGCGATGCAGGGGATAAAATTTTTGGAACTAAATAGTGCCTGACCGAAAACCCCGTGTTTGGGCGAAAAGTTGCCCATATACAAGGCGCAAAAAATCTTGAAACCGGAGTGTACTACTGTACATGAGGATTTCAAGATTTTGCGGCAACGCAGTAGATGGGTGAGTTTTCGTTCAAACACTAAATAGTTAAGACGGCCCAGGCGACAAAAACATACCTTAAAAATTTTCCCATGGTCACAAGGAAAAGGAATAAAACAAAATTAACTTTCAAAATTCCTGCTGCAACGGTCAATGGATCACCAATAACGGGAACCCATGCAAACAAAAGGCTGAAAATCCCGTATTTTTTAAACCGGTTTTCCGCCTTCTCAATTTCCAAGAATGATATTCCAAGGAGTTTATTAAGCAATATCTTACTGCCTAAAAGTCCTAAACCATAGTTTACAACAGATCCAAGCACATTACCCATTGTTGCAACAAAAACCGTCATATATGGATTAAAGTCATGACTTAACAGATACCCTAAGACCACTTCAGAACTGAAAGGAAGAATGGTTGCTGCAAGAAATGAGGCCAGAAACAGTCCTAAATAGCCATATTCAGCAAGGATCTCCATGTGGTCTATATATACAATTTAAACAATGCCTGGGTCCCCTTATTTTCTAATCCTTTTTCCTCCATTTTTTTATATAAAGACAGGGCAAGATCAAGCCCGGGGGTTTTAAGCCCTAAATGGCTTGATGAAGCAGCGGCAATGTTCATATCCTTTATAAAATGCCGGATATAAAACCCGGGCTCAAAATTTCCTGCAATCATCCTGGGGCCAAGATTATTCAATGACCATGATCCTGCTGCACCCGGCCCAATGCATTTCAGCACAGCTTCCGGGTCAAGGCCCGCCTTTTTGGCATAAGCCAGGGCCTCGCACACGGCTACCATTCCTGATGCAATGGCAATCTGATTTGCCATTTTTGTATGCTGACCTGCTCCTGATTTCCCCTGCAGCACAATATTTTTACCCATTACTTCAAAAAGCGGCAAGGCTTTATCAAAGGTTTTCTTGTCCCCTCCAACCATAATGGAAAGGGTGGCATTTTTAGCACCAAGATCCCCGCCTGACACTGGCGCATCAAGGGATTCCATTCCTTTTTCTTTTGCCTTTTCATAAATTTTAACTGCAAGGTCAGGGCTGGACGTGGTCATATCAATCACAATTGACCCTTTTCCGGCATGATTTAAAATACCATTATCCCCCAGATACACCTCTTCAACATCAGCCGGGAACCCGACAATGGTAATAATGACATCACATTTTGCGCTCAATTCAGATACTGTATCTTCCCACACAGCACCTTTTGAAATGATATTTTCAGCTTTATGCTTTGTGCGGGTATAGACATGCAGTTTGTATCCTGCATTTAAAATATGTGTGGCCATGCTTTGACCCATTACGCCCAAACCGATAAATCCGACAATGGTTTTCCCTGGTTCCATATCTTTTTTCCACTCCTTTAAAAAAATTAATGTTTGCCCTATTAATGGCAGCTTTTCAGGGTTTAATCAATACTTGACGATTCATACTTGACGATTCAATCCCTTTAAAAAATATTTTGACCATCTGAATATTTGATATACGCTTGCCCGGGCAATCGGGATACCATGGGCAAGTCCGACCATGCTTTTGCGCAGCCTGTGGAACTTGCAATACCTTTCGATAAATTGCTATTCAGCCAAAATGCCAATCCTGGCATTTTGGCTGAATAGACTCGGATATAGTGGAATTGAAATTTCTGCTAAAAGAATAAAGTTTTGCCGGAATTCTTTGGAAGACATTTCATTAGGGATGATTGCCAGGATGCTATCATCAATATTTGCCTTTTTTCTCAAGCCCCTGGATTTATTCGAATAGAAACCATAGTAGCGAACGGTTTGCTCATACCTGCTTCAAAAATTTTCCAATATCAAGTAGGTTGAAGTTCTATGATACGGCTCGATAAAATTTTCAAAAAATGCTTCCCCGCTTGTTGACTTTGACCAAGATTAATTTTATCGTGAACCTTAATTTATAGACTTAATCCGCTTATAGGAGTACGATATTAACATTTTACACTCTGAGGAGACAAATCAAATGAGCATCACCCTTGAAAACAAAAACAAATCTTTCCATGGCAACCTGATATTTTTATCCATCTTATTTTTTGTTTTAGTCTTTAGCAGACCTGGTTTTGCATTTGACTTGTTAACCTATAATAGTACTGATCTACAATACAATTTTTTAATGTAAGACAATAGAGGTATAATAT
>CALGRI010000199.1 GCA_937880875.1 uncultured Pseudomonadota bacterium | reverse complement strand
TCAGGTTGCTTGTGACCTTCAGGTTATTGGTATCTTTATGTGTTTTTATCTGTTGAATCCTAAGTTTAACATGGCCTTGGTCTGTGAATTTGACGGCATTATCAATCAGGTTAACAAGGATCTGCTGGAGCCGGGTTTCATCCATAAAAAGTTTATCTGGGAGTTTATCGTCCAGGTCTTTAATAAACAGAATGGGTTTTTTTTCAATTCTGGCTTTAAATAACTGGCAGATGTCATCTACTAAATAATGGATATTTACGAGCTCCTTGTTTATTTCAAGCTTACCAGCCTCCATCTTTGATAGGTCGAGAATATCGTTAATAAGGTATAGCAGGTTTTTCCCGGCGATTTTGATGGCATTTAAATAATCGTATTCCTGGTTTTTATTTATCATGCTCGATAAGATCTCACTGAAACCGATTATAGAATTTAAAGGTGTTCTGATTTCATGGCTGATATTTGCAAGAAATTCATTTTTTGTCTGATTGGCTTTTTCCAGTTCGGCTTCTTTTATTTTTCGTTCCTGAAGTTCATTGTTCAGGGTTTGATTCAGCAAAAAGAGTTCCCTGGTTCTTTCTTCAACCCGATGCTCCAGTTCCAGATGGGAGTCTTTCAATGCTTCCTGGGCAAGTTTTTGTTTGCTGATATTTCTTGAATTAATAACAAAACCTTTTATAGCCGGGTGACTCAGAAGATTTTTAAAGGTGGATTCCAGAGTGCACCAAGAACCATCAAAATGTTTAAATCTGTTCTCTCTAATCTGGGTAGCCTTTTTAGACCGGACTGTTTTGTTAAATCGTTTAATCATTTTTTCTTTTTCATCGGGATGAAGATAATCAAAAATATTTTTATCGATCAGGGTTGCTGGATCATATCCAAGAATCCTTTTTGTGGAAGGGCTTACGTAAACAAAAGTGCCTTGTGAATCTATAATGCTCACAATATCCATGGCATTCTCAATTAAAGATCGGAAATACTCTTCACTGTATTTCAGTTCTGTCAGAGTCTCTTTTAACCTGGCCGCCATCCGGTTAAATTCCCTGGCAAGGCTGGCAAACTCATCATGGGTTTTGATGGAAATCGCCGTGTCAAGGTCGCCTTTCCCAATACGTTCAGCTCCTTGAACCAATGACTGCAAGGGTTTAATGAGACGTTGGCTCAGTACCATTAAAGCAAATGAAAGAATAATGGCCGCACCAATACCAAGGGATAAAAGGTATGGTTTCATCTGGTTTGCAATGCCATAGACCTCTTTTTCCGGGGCTATGGCAAGTATAAACCAGTCCCATTCCGGAAAAAAGTCGTAGATGGCAAGACTATTTTCATTTTGAAGGGTTAAAAATATTCGGCTTTTTTCTTTCTTAAGGTTGTTGTACCAGTTTTCATTGCCCACACTCATACCAGCAAAATATTTGTTCGGGTGAAATATGATGATACCCTTGGTATCTGCAACAAGAAAGTACCCTTTTTTTCCAATTTTAATACCAGATATTTCCTTTATGGCATCCATCTTGGCTTTTACAAGGCTTGCCGGAATGTTTTCCAAGCCGTATTTGTAAAGGATGTTTTCATGTTTTTTTGCAATGCTCATGCCTTCCGATGCCCTTGTCGAAAGCCATTCTTCAGCAAGATATGTCAGGGCATTGCGTGAAAAATAATAAGATATGCCAACCGTTGCAATAAGGAAAAAAAAGACCAAAGGCAGGGTGGTGATAAGTATTTTTGTATAGGTTTTCATGAATTATCCATAGCCGTTCAAAAAAACAACATCAAGAAAATTATTTAATTTTATTTAAATTTGTTTTTTCAGTAAATTGGGGATAAAGAGACATGGTTGAAATAAGGGTATGTCCGTAATCCACATAATTTTTTCTGAGATAAACCTGTTTTGTAAACAGGATGGGATAGGCTGCCATATCACTTAATATCCTGATCTGGGCCTGAATCCACAGGTTGATTTGTGCCTCTGGATCAATTTCTAAACGGGCTGCTTCAATGAGTTTGTCAACTTTGTCATAAAGGGAAAAATTTGTGTCTGGCTTTTTGCCTGTGACAATAATGGAGTCAGAATGAAAAAAACGGGTCAGGTATGCATCTGCATTGGGGCGCCAGGCTGGATAGATGACAATGGGGTGAGAGTTTTGCCGAATTTGTTTGTGCATATTTGAATGGGTTTCTGTCTTAATATTTAAGGTGATGTTAACTTTTGCAAGCTGTTTTTTGAGTGCGTTATAATAGGTCTGATATATCCATTTTTCCGAAGAAACAATATCCAGGATAAAACCGTCTGAATAGCCGGCTTTGTTTAGCAATAGCCTGGCTTTATCAAGATCCTGGGAATATTCCAGGTTTAAGATCCTGACATCCTCCCGGGATAATCCTCCGGGCAAAAATTGTTCCGGCACAGGGGAATAAACGCTTCCCGAGATTTTGGAGTTGATTGTGCCAAGGAAAGTCTGCCGGCTTAAACTAAATGCAATGGCCTGCCTGACCCTGATGTCATCCAATGGTTTCATTTGCGTGTTGAAATAGAGAGTTGCGACTTCACCCACACCATGGGTGTCAACTATTACATCCTTATCATTTTCCATGGATTCAATCCATTCTTTTTGGCCAGAGCCTGTGATTACATCCAACCCACCTTTTTTCAACACCTCTATACGGTCTTCAACATCAGGGATAAAATGTATCTGTACACCATCAAGCAGGGGACGTCCCCTGAAATATTGATCATGGGCTTTTAAGGACAGGCGCTTTCCTTTCTCACACCTTTCAAAGGCAAAGGGACCGGTTCCAACGGGGTGATGTGTAAAAGCATCATACCCCATGGTTTTGATGACTTTTTGGCTCACAATGAATCCGCCACCATAATTGGTAATCTTGGGAAAGAAAAGAATTGGTGAAATGGGTTTGTCCAGTATTATCTGGACTATATAGGGATCAATTTTTTTAAAGGTCATTCCTTCATAATCGCCAGCATAGGCGCAGAATTTTTTATCTTTGGATTTATTCAAGGAAAAAACCACATCGTCTGCTGTTAATTCATAGGCAGGGGTTGCTGGGCCGGCATGAAACATTACGCCTTTACGAAGAAGAATAGTCCATATCTGTTTGCCCCTGATCAGTTTGAATTCAGGTATTTTCTGGGCAATATCAGGTTCGATTCTGGGCGCATTGCCCGGCATATACCGTAACAGCCCATTGAAAACCATGTCGGCAAACGCCCTGTCCTGTGAGCCTGCTGCAAAATGCGGGTCAAGTTTTCCCATGGAACTGACATGAATGCCAAATTTAAGAATCCTGTCATTGGATGATTCAGCTGAAACACAATGGGTCGTTGAAAAAGCCAAGGAGGTTATAACAGATAAAAAGAGGATAATAATGGTATGAGTTCTCATAATCGGCACATCCTTTTTTTAAAGTCTATCCGAACTTGATTTATCTCAGTCAAACATTGGCTTATGGGGGTCAAGTATACATAAATTTTTAAAGATTGCAAAAATAAGAACAAAATAAATTCAAATTAAAAGAGCAGCAGACAGAGAAATAATAGATAACAGGGTTGAGAGCATAATTGCAGCTGAGGCCAGCTGGGTATCGCTGTTCAACTGGGCTGAAAGAATATATATGGATGTTGCCGTGGGCAGAGTGAAAAAAATCATTCCAGCTTTGAACGGGATTCCCGTGATGGAAAATGATTTTAAAAGTAAAAATCCAATTAGCGGCAGTATCAATAGTTTTACCAAGGATGCAATAAAAGAAATTTTTGTGTTATGTTTGAGACCTTGAAGGGTTAAGGCACCACCAATGGAAATCAGGGCCAGGGGCATGGTAACAGCGGTCATGAGGGAAAATGTGTTATCAATGAAAACAGGAAAAGAAAGCTGGAATCTGGAAAAAAAAAGTCCTGCAGCACACCCCAGGATCAAGGGATTGGAAATCAGCGCCTTTAACAGATACTTCATGTGTTGCCCAGGGCTCCCTTTTTGCCCGGAATACCAGATCAATGTTGAAACAGCAAGAACGTTTATAATGGGGATGGCAAACCCGATCAGGATGCCAAAGTATCTGATACCTGATTCTCCAAGGGTATTCATTACAATGGCCATACCAATATAGGTGTTAAACCTGAAACAGGCCTGGGAAAAGGTTCCTGCCTGAAAATTTGAGATATGGAACAGCCGGATCACGGCAAGACTTATGAGATAAACAATGACCACTGCCAGAATGGCAGCCAGGCATAAATTAACACTGATTCCCTTGTCCGGGGCGGAGCTTCCGATTTTCCAGAACAGCATGACAGGGAAAAAAATAAAATAGACAAGTTTGTCTGAGGTTTTTAAAAAAGTGTCATTGGTAATGTTAAAGTGTTTTAGGAGGTTTCCAAGCAAAAGCAGGGCAAATATCGGGAATATGGCATTCAGGATGATCATTGTCTTAAAATATTGGAATATGAATGTTTTTGCAAATGAATTATTTATGTTTATATTAAATCAACAACGCAAAGAGCAAGTAAGCATTGCCTGCTGCCAATGATATTTTTAAGGAGATTTGTATGAGTGAACTAACCTTGAATTTGCCTATTACCGGGATGAGCTGCGCTAATTGTGCTGCAAATATCACCAGATCTGTCGGTAAACTGGATGGAGTGACAAACGCCAATGCGAATTTTGCAGCTGAAACAGCAATTATATCATTTGATCCGGATAAAATTGGTTCAAATGACATCATCCATACAATCCATGATCTGGGGTTTAAAGTTCCCATAAGCCGAAAAGAACTGCCAGTTACAGGCATGAGCTGCGCCAATTGCGCGGCAAACATTGAAAGAACATTGAATAAAAAAGTAGAGGGTGTTGTATCGGCAACGGTGAATTTTGCATCGGAAAGATTACTTGTTGAGTATATCCCATCCATTGTCTCTTTTGATATAATTCTAGCTCAGATCAGGAAAATCGGGTTTGATTTGATTGTTGCTGATGAAGGACAGGATGAAGAAGATGTGGAAGAGATTGCAAGACATGCGGAAATAAAGGACCAGACCCAAAAATTTATTGTGGGTGTTGTTTTTGCCCTGCCATTGTTTCTCATGAGCATGTCAAGGGACTTTGGCCTGATTGGTTCCTGGAGTCATGCATCATGGGTAAACTGGTTTTTCCTCTTCCTTGCCACACCCGTCCAGTTTTATACGGGTATAGACTATTATGTGGGAGCTTATAAGAATTTAAAAAATAAAAATACCAACATGGATGTTTTGATTGCTCTGGGGTCTTCCGTGGCCTATTTTTATTCGCTTTCCATCCTTGTCCTTCCAGGGCTTGGCGGGCATGTCTATTTTGAGACCTCTGCCGTTATCATTACTTTGATTAAATTCGGTAAGCTCCTTGAAGCCAGGACCAAAGGTAAAACAGGCGGGGCCATAAAAAAATTGATCGGACTTCAGCCAAAAACCGCCACCATCATTGAGAATGGTGTTGAAAAAGAAATTTCCATATCCCTGGTTCAACTCAATAATATCATTGTTATCAGACCAGGAGAGCGGATTCCCGTTGATGGTATTATTGTTGAAGGCGCCTCGGCAATTGACGAATCCATGCTCACAGGAGAACCCATTCCCGTTGATAAAGAAAAAGATGATATGGTGACCGGTGGAACCGTGAATGGTGAAGGACTTTTAAAATTCAAAGCCACCCGTGTGGGTAAAGATACAGCTCTTTCCCAGATTATAAGGCTTGTACAGGAAGCCCAGGGCAGTAAAGCGCCGATCCAGGCCCTTGCAGACAGGGTGGCAGCAGTATTTGTCCCCGCTGTTATCATTATTGCTTTGATCACCTTTGGCATCTGGTGGGGGATAACAGGAGAGTTTGTCCAGTCAATGATAAGGATGGTGGCTGTTCTTGTCATTGCATGCCCGTGTGCCCTGGGGCTTGCAACCCCCACCGCCATTATGGCAGGCACTGGGAAAGGGGCTGAAAACGGGATTTTGTTTAAAAGAAGCGAAGCCCTTGAAAATGCAGCCAAGCTTGAAATTATTGTGATGGATAAAACCGGAACCATAACCATGGGTAAGCCCACCGTGGTAGACTGGATTCCTGCCAGGACTTCTGGATTATCTGTTGATGAACTCCTGATACTTTCGGCCTCTCTGGAAAAAGGCTCTGAGCATCCCATTGGCAAGGCCATTGTCGCATTTGCCCAAGATAAAGGCCTGGTATTGAATGATCCAAAAAAATTTAAAGCCGTAAGCGGTTTTGGAGTTGAAGCTGAACTTGACGGCCAGGTTTTCAGGTTTGGCAAACCACTGTGGTTTGAACAGGATTCAGATATGCCCGTTGCCATCAGAAAGCTGATCCTTGACTTGCAGAATAAGGGCAGAACAGTCATGGTCCTGGCAAAGGACAATGATGTGCTGGGGGTTATATCTGTCTCTGATGTATTGAAACCTGATTCAAAACAAGCCATTAAAGAGCTCCATGCTGAAAACCTTAAGGTGGTCATGCTGACGGGAGATAATTTACAGACAGCCCGCGCCATTGCCAATGAAGTGAACGTGGATGATGTTGAAGCAGAGGTGAGGCCCGAAGAAAAAGCCGGTAAAGTAAAGGCATTTCAGAAAAATAATATTCTGGTGGGAATGGTGGGGGATGGAATCAATGATGCTCCAGCCCTTGCCCAGGCCGATATTGGTTTTGCCATTGGCACTGGAACCGATGTTGCCATTGAAGCCGGGGATGTGATCCTTTCAAGCGGGAATCTGACCGGTATTCCAAAAGCCATCAAAATAAGCCGGAAAACCATTGCTACAATCAAACAGAACTTATTCCTGGCATTTGTGTATAATATTATTCTGATTCCTATTGCAGCAGGTGTTTTAGCACCCTTTGATATGTTTCCGGAATTTTTAAGACAGCTTCATCCTATTTTAGCGGCTCTTGCCATGGCAGCCAGCAGTATTTCCGTGGTAACAAACAGTTTGCGGCTATATAATACTGATATCAGCTAGTGCCCAACCAATGCCATTAACTTAAGAAACGTTATTTTAAATCACCATGAAGGACATGAAGCTTTATCTTTGTGTTCTTCATGTTCTTCATGGTGAAAAATTCTGTGAGTCTGGCTATATCCTGTTTGATTTGATGATCTGAATGTCCGTGGTACTACCCATGTTGATAATGAGATTTTGACGGGACAACTGGACGGAGATATCTGACAGCACCATGTCATATTTTTCCAGGGTAAGTCTTTTTCGGAATCTTGAAAAGGTTGAACTGTCAGGGGCAGGTTCTCCCATTGGAAGACCGATGAATTTTTTAAACGAGAACCGGTCATTAATCAGGCTTTCCAGCTTAACATCGGATTTAATTTGAAACCAGTTCCTGAGCAGAAGGCATTTGAACAACATTAAAGGAGAATAGGCCTGGGGTCCTTTTTTCTTTTTTCCAATGGGATAGTTTTCCAGCAGGGTGGATTCAATGGGTTCCCAATGTAAGCTTTGATCCAGATTTTTTAAATGTTCAAGGGTATTGTTTTTTACTTTTGTCTGGGATAATTCCAGGTCTGAAAATGAAAGCGTTTGATTATCAGATTTAAAACTCATGTGTCACCTCACTTGGATTGACGATGGTTATTCATGACACGAATTATAAAAATGTTCAATCATTTCAAGAAATTATTTTTTATTTTTGGAGAGGCTCATTTTAATTATATTTTGATCAATCACCTGATACTGTTTTTTGTTATCGCCCCCAAACAGGGGGCCAGGCTGTTTAAACTGACTGGAAATGCTGCCCAGCAAAATGACAGTGTCAAGATATACATGGGGGGGGATTGAGCAGTGTTACGGCAAGGGTTGTGAGAAGAGCGTCACAAACGGTGCAGATCAAAGGAATAATAATATAATGATTTCTTCTGACTCCCTGGCTTAAAACAAATGCATTCTGGGCGCCAATGGCAATGATCAGGCCACTTCCGGCTCTAAACCCCTTTAAGAATGTTAACAGCATATAGGCCCTCATGTTTTTAAAATAATAAAACAACAGGGATAAAATAGTGGAACCAGCGTATAAAGTAAAATCAATTATTTTTATAAATACTACTTATGGCGCGTGGTAAAAGCCATCAGCGATTATCAAAGGCGAAAGCTTAAAATATCGGGCTTCAGGGCATTTGATTTGTTTTCTTGTAGATGGTTTAATTGTGCTTATTTTTAATAAAAATAACTTAATTAAAGGAGGGTATGATGTCTTCAGCTTTGGAGCTTGAAATCTTTTCAGACTATGTTTGACCCTGGTGTTATTTCATTACCGGGAGTATTGAAAAACTTACAAAAGAATATGATATTCATGTCAAATGGCGGGCGTTTCCCCTTCATCCGGATACGCCTGAGCAGGGTCGTACCCTGGAAGACCTGTTTAAACACAAAAAGATAGCCTTTGATGTGAAGAAAATGATGGCGAACCTGAGAGAAAACGCGGAAAAGCTTGGGCTTGCCCTGGGTGAAAGAAAGATGACCTATAACAGTCGCCTTGCCCAGGAGGTCGGTCTTTGGGCAGAAACAAAAGGTCGTGGCCACCAGTTTCACATGGAAGCATTTAAAGCCTATTTTGTGGAAGGAAAGAATATTGCTCAAAAAGATGTTCTATTAAACCTGATAGACCGTTCCGGGCTTGATCCCATGGAAGGTAAGACTGTAATTGAAACGCGGGAATTTTCAGATGCTGTGGATTCAGACTGGGAACTTTCAAGGGCAAAAGGTGTCACAGCCGTACCAAGTTTTTTCCTCGGGCTTGACCGTCTTGTGGGGGCTCAGTCCTATGAAACTCTTGAAAAATTAATTGTAAAATATGGTGTAAAGCCAATTTGACAGGAAAATCATACTTGATAGCATCTGGATCTTAAATCTTGATCAGCACTAATATAGTGTTAATTATTTTCTTTTATTATTAGTTCTGCTAATAACTAATCATGAAAACAAGATTAAAAGATATCATTGATCTGGATTATTTTCTCAGCATGGATGATGCTCTTGATTCTCCCGAAGAGATTCAAGAGCAAACAGTGAGGGATCGTAAAATTTATAACCAGTGCAGGAGCACTGCCCAAACTGAAAAAAACCTCTTATTGAAATGGCTGGCTTTTATAAAAGATGAATTTTTTAAGGGAAAAGATAAAAAGGGATTAATCCTGCTGCCCGGCACCATTTTTTCCACCCTGAATTCCTGGATGATCTATGCCATGGTCTTGACAGGTGGAGTCACCGGAGTATCCCTGGCTTATTCATTCCTTGCCTATCACGGAAACCGCCCGATCAATGTATCGATTTTTATTGTTTTATTTATTTTGTTACAGGTGCTGTTGATATTATTAAACCTGATGCTGTTGCTACGAAAGGCCATTGGAACGAAAAAATTAGAAAAACTTTTTCACAATTCCATCATCCATACATTGATCTCATCATTGTTTTTTAATGTGCTGCCCAGAATTCTTAAAAAAACAGGGCAGACTATTTTCAAAAAAAGCCTTGATACCCTGGAATATACCTCGTTGCTCATCTGTGTGAAAAACAGGGAATATAAAGATCTTTTTTTCTGGCCGATTTTTATTCTGACATCTGTGTTTGCCTTTAGTTTTTCAGCTGGAGCCCTTGGCGGAACATTTTTCAGGGTGATTGTCAGCGACATGGCCTTTGGGTGGCAGTCCACGCTCACAGCCTCAAGTGACAGGGTTTATGATCTGGTTTCATTTATAGCTCTTCCCTGGTCCTGGTTTGTTCCGGAATTCCTTGCCCACCCGAGCCTTGAACAAATAGAAGGGTCCAGGATTATTTTAAAGGACGGCATCTCTGTCCTGGCAACACAGGATCTGGTATCCTGGTGGCCCTTCATCTGTATGGGAATCCTGTTTTATGCTGTAATCCCCAGGGGATTTCTTATCATTACCGGGATTTTAGCTCAAAAACATATTTTGCATCATTTTAACTTTAAAAGGCCCAGGTTCAAGCTATTAATTGTCAGAATGCAGTCTCCTGTCCTGGACATTAACGCTGATAAAACCCAGACAAACCAGGTCAGTGAAAAGAACCTGAACAATGATATGAAAGAAAACTCTTCTTTTAAAACCAGGCCGGATGTGCTAGACCAAAAGGCATTGCTCCTTGTCTCAAAAAGCGTCTATTCCCATGAAATAATTAAAAGCGTCATCAAGGGTATTGAAACACATTTATTTTTTAATGTGAAAGAGACCCAGGGAATCAGTTTTGATTTTGACGATGATGCAGATATCATCCGTCAGAAGAGCCAAGGTGATGTGGATCATGTGATCCTGGTCCATGAAGTCTGGCAGCCACCCATAAGAGGACTGCTACATTATATTACACAGATAAAGGCGGCTATGCCTGAAGGCAAGCCCCTGTGGATACTTTTGACCCGGGATAGCGGGCAGGCAGATCTTTCAGTTGACAACACAGATATTAATTATGATGTCTGGAAAAAAGCTATATTTAAACTTGAAAATCCTTATATAGTAGTGAAAAGGTTTATTTAGTTATGGTACCGGAATTTGCTGTATTGGGCCACCCCAATGAGGGAAAGTCTTCCGTGGTCTCCACCCTGACCGAGGATGATCAGATAAAGGTCAGCCCTATCCCGGGTGAAACCAGAGTATCAAGGAATTATACTATAACAATTGACGGGAAAGACATCCTCCGGTTTGTGGATACACCCGGGTTCCAGGTGCCCAGACAGACCCTTGCCTGGTTTAAGGCATTTGATGGCGATAAAGCTAAAATTGTTAGCCAGTTTATTGATGCCTTTAAAAATGATCCTTTTTTTGCAGATGAGTGTGAGCTTTTAAGCCCCGTGGCCAGGGGTGCCGGCATTATTTATGTGGTGGACGGTGCAAGGCCTGTGCGAGATGACGATCTGGCTGAAATGGAAATTTTAAGGCTTACAGGGCAGGCAAGAATGGCGATTATTAATTCCAAAACAGACCAGAAAGATTATACCCAGGATTGGAAACTTGAGTTTAGAAAGCATTTTAATTCCATTCGTGTGTTTAATTCAAATAGAGTCAATTTTACAGAGCGCATTAAAATGCTTGAAAGCCTTAAAGCCATTGACCAGGAATGGGAATCTGTTCTTTCCCGGGTGATCCTGGCATTTAAAGAGGACTGGCAGAAAAGAAATCGTCTGGTTACAGCCTTAATGATCCAAACCATTGAAAAAAGTCTATCATTTTCCATATCTGAATCCATCACCTCATCTTCTGATCAAGAAGAGATCAAAGAAAAGCTCAATGAAAAATATCAGGCCCATATAAAAGATCTGGAAAATAAGATGTTTAAACAGATCAGAGCCTTGTTCAAACATCATCTTTTTGAATATCATCTGCCAGAGTATTCAATTCTTAAACACGATCTTTTTTCAAAAAAGACCTGGGAGATTCTGGGCCTTACAAAAGAACAGCTGGCAGTAGCAGGCGCCGTCATCGGTGGCACCATGGGGGCTGTGATCGATACGGCTTTTGCAGGACATACATTGGGTGTATTTACTGTCCTGGGAGGGGTTTTAGGGGCCGGGTCTGCCTTGTTCGGCGGAAAAAAGATAACCCAAAAGAAAAGGGCAGGCATCTGGTTTGGCGGGGATAAACTTAAGCTGGGTCCCAATAAGAACCTTCAATTCCTCTATATTCTGATTGATCGGGCATTGATCTACTATTCCCATATTATTAACCGCCCCCATGGCAAAAGAGATTTGTCGGATCAGCCCGGGAATACAGATACCAAAAAGAAAGGATATTCCACAGGTTTTACTGCAAGCCAGAGGAATGTTTGTGCAAAGTTTTTCAAAGTTGTGACTGGCCGTTCCTTTATTAAGGAGAAAACAATAATGTCAAAGTTTGAAGAATTGATTGAATCTGTTTTAAATGATATATCCGAGAAAGTTTAAAATAAAGGAAGTCTATAGCATGTTATCAAATCTTTTCAGCCCGATCCGGGTCGGCAATATGACCTCAAAAAACAGGCTTTTAATGTCTGCCATGAGCATAAATTTTGGTGTGGATGACAATTGCTGTGTAACAGACCAGTTAGTTGAGTATTTTATAGAAAGGGCCAGGGGCGGTGTGGGCATGATGCTGGTGGGGGGAGGAAGCGTCCACCCAGGAGGCCAGGAACTGCCCGACCTTCCCCAGATGTATAATGATGATTGTATTCCGGCTCTTAAAGATATGGTTCAAAAAGTTAAGCAGTATGACACCCTGTTCGGGGTGCAGCTCATGCATGGCGGCCGTCAGTCCTACCTTCCCCAGAAAGTGGCACCCTCTCCCATTCCAGCACCTGCTGTTGTAAAGGGCGAAGTCAGAGCCCTTGAGATTGATGAAATAAAAGAGCTGACCTCCTGTTTTGGGGATTCAGCCAGGAGATGCCAGGAATCAGGATTTGATTTTATTGAGCTTCATGGTGCCCATGGGTACCTGATCAACCAGTTCATGGCGCCCAATTCCAATATCAGAACAGATGAATATGGGGGATCTTTTGAAAACCGGACACGGTTTTTGTTTGAAATCATTGAAGATATCCAGGAAAAGACAGGAAAAGACTTTCCCATTGGAATACGGATTAATGGAAATGACTATATTGAAAATGGTTGGGATCTTGAAAGTACTGTAAGAATTGCACCTTTACTTGAAAAAGCAGGAGTTGTATACATTCATGTTTCAGGCGGGGTTTACGGGTCAACGGAATTGACGATTCCCTCCATGTACACCCCCCATGGATGCTTTGTTCATCTGGCAGAAGAAGTTAAAAAACATGTCAGCATTCCCGTGATTACCGTGGGGCGGATTAAATATCCAGACCATGCCGAAGAGATAATTAAAGAGGGAAAAGCTGACATTGTGTCCATGGGCAGATCTTTTCTGGCTGATCCCTATTATCCTGAAAAAGCCAGGAAGGGCGAATTTTCACAGATTCGTCCCTGTGTCGGATGCTGTCTTGGATGTATTCATGCAGTGCTTGCCAAGGAGCCGGGTTCCTGTGTGGTCAATCCTGATGTGGGAAGGGAATATAAACTCAAAAACGAAACCAGACCTGAACAGGTTTTAAAAATACTCATTGCAGGTGCAGGCCCTGCCGGGATGGCAGCGGCAAGACAATTTGCACTTCAAGGGCACAAGACCATTATCTGCGAAAAAGGAGAAGAGACGGGCGGGTTGCTGTCCCTTGCTTCAAAAGCGCCGGGTCGAGGGGAACTCAATGATATCTTGGATTTTTTCAGGAATGAAATGGCAAGACTGGATGTAGAGATCCAGTATGATACAGACCTGACCCTTGACCTTATCAATGAAATCAATCCTGACAAGGTTATCCTTGCCACAGGTTCAATGCCGGATATGCCCGTGATTAAAGGACTTTTTCAAACAAAAATGGACCTTGTTACCAATGTTGATGTGATCAGCGAAAAAGAACAGGTCAAAGATAAGGTTATTGTTCTGGGTGGCGGCATGACGGGTTTGATCATAGCTGATTTTCTGGCAGACCAGGGGAAAAAAGTTGTTGTTTTAAACCGGAAAAAGAATTTTGCCGAGGAAATGTCCAGCAATGACCGGTATTACTTGAGGGAAAGGCTGAAAAAAGGAAATGTGGTCCTGTATAAAAATGTGTCCGTTAAGCAGTTTACAGATGACGGGGTTGTTTTTAAGGCCAATGGGGAAAACATCACATTAACCGGTTTTGAGTCAGTGGTGATTTCTGAAAAACACAGCCCCATAAGGGAAGCAAAAAAACTTGAAAGAAAAACCAAGGTTCCGTTTCATCTGATAGGGGATGCAAAATCTCCACGGCATTTGATGTATTGCATCAGTGAAGCCGATGAAATTGCAAGATCGACATGATAACTGATTTAATAAAATGATTTTTTAAGAAATTTTTATTCAATTTCAAACGCCCTTTCGTCATGAAGAGCATTGTCAAGCCCGGCAAGTTCAGAGATATTTGTGAAGCGGTTAAGGAATGCTAAACCATTATTTATAATACATGTGATGACTCTCTTTCACTAATTCCCATCAAATACAGCAGTCCGTCTAATCCGACGTTGGATATGGATTTTTGCGCGTTTTCCTTTACAGCAGGTTTGGCGTGAAAAGCAATTCCCAGACCAGCGATGCTGATCATTGGAAGATCGTTGGCACCGTCACCAACGGCGATGGTCTGCTGTAGGCTGATGTTTTCCACCGTGGCAATGGTTTTGAGGATTTCGGCTTTTCTATGGCCATCAATAATATCGCCTGTGACGTTTCCGGTAATTTTTCCATCTTTGATTTCAAGCACATTGGCAAAAACATAGTCTATCCCCAATTTGTTTTGCAGGTATTCACCAAAATAGTCAAAGCCGCCGGATATGATTCCTATTTTGTAACCAAGCTTTTTCAAAGTACTTATGAGATGTTGGGCGCCTTCGGTTAGCTCAAGATTTCTGGCAACCTCAGCCAGAATCTTTTCATCAAGGCCTTTGAGTAAGGCCACCCGCCGGGTGAAACTTTCTTTGAAATTCATTTCACCATTCATGGCAGATTCGGTAATTCGGGCGACCTGTTCCCCCACGCCGGCATGCTTTGCCAGCTCATTGATTACTTCACATTGGATTAAAGTGGAATCCATATCAAAAACTATCAATCTGCGGGCATGACGATAAATGTCGTCTACATGAAAAGAGATATCAATGCCGGTTTTTTTTGAAATTTCAAGTAATTTACGACGTAACCGGCCGGGATCATTGAGCTTGCCAGATATGGTAAGCTGTATGCAAGCTTTGGGGAATAATTCAGGGTTATCTGGAGACACCCATCCGGAAAGCTTGGTAATGATATCAATATTCAGCTGGTTCTCTGCAATTACGGCAGTAACTTCCGATAATTGCTCGGCTGTAAGGGTGCGACCGAGAAGAGTTATGATCAAACGTTCATGACCATTCCCTGCTACCCAGCCGATATAGCTTTCTGCGTCAATGGCAGAAAACCGAATTTGAATGTCAAGTTTATGGGCTTGAAACAGAAGATCTTTGAGGATTGATGATGATGAATGCTTGGATGGTATTTCAACAAGCATGCCCAAAGAAAGGTAATCATGAATAACGGCCTGACCGATATCCAAAATACTGACTTCATATTGCGCAAGAATATTGGTTAAGCTGGAAGTCAGACCTGGCTTATCTTTACCCGTAATATTAATTAAAACGATTTCTCTCATTGTAAATTTCCATTTAATAAAACCCAAATCAAAAAAAATAGAGCAACTATTTGAAATATATAAACACTTTCAACTGATTATGCTCAAAACTAACCAACGGCAGCTATTTCATGGGTGTTAGTAAGGGTAGAACTTCTTTTTTGTCAAGAGAAATATGAAAAATATATTTTTTAACCTCGTATTTTTTTGAGTTGGCAACCTATGGTATATGGGCTACAGAAAGCTAAAATCAGGCTATAGAAGCGCTTTTTAAGCTGCTCGCGGTTTTTTAAAATTTAATGGGTTGGAAGATCTGTATGGCACAGCTATAATTAAAAAATGTTAGTGTGAGATTTGGCGGACTATTGGCATTATCCAATTTGAGTTTTACAATTGGCAATGGCGGAGTTGTAGGCCTGATCGGGCCAAATGGTGCTGGGAAATCAACAACTCTCATGACCATATGCGGTATTGTCCAGGTTGAAAAAGGCGAAATCACCCTTGAAGATGAAGCACAATCCTTATTGACCAATCCAAAGATCAGGGAAGCCTATCTTGGTGAATAAGGATATTTCTGATCAAATAATCCATTCATAATTTTCAGCCGGTTTCATTATAATTTGAAACCGGCTGTTTTCATCTTTGAAAACCCGGAGACTTGCCTCTGGCTTATGGCCTGATTAAAAAAAGGAATTTTTTTATGAAACCAGATCCACTCAATTATCCCTATCCTTCACAAAGAAGTGGTGGCGACCTGGTGATCAATGGTAAGGCTTTCCGGCGATCCGATCACGATCGCCGGAAAGAGTGGGTGTTTACACAAACATTTTTTTGAGTAAGGCTTTTACAATCTGCACCTTGAATGCGTTTTTGGAAAGTGGTTTTACTGAGTCCATAGTAACATCTCCTGCTGCCATAGCGGTTTCATCGTTGACCTGTTTACCTTCAAGGTATGCTTCAATAGCCGGGGCCCTTAGAGGAATGGGAGCAACAGCACCAAATACGATATTGGCATCTTTAATGGTATCGCCGTCCATATCAAAAGAATAAGCAAGACTCACAATGGGGAAATCAATTGCATTTCGTATTCTGAATTTCTGATATCCTTGCCTGTTGGTTGTTTTAGGTGCAGGTATTTCAATTTCCTCTACAAGTTCATCATGATCAAGGACAGTACACTTCATGATGTTCGCAGCAAAAAAATCAGCAGCACTCAAGATTCTTCTGGTGGTTTTAATCTTTGCTCCAAGCGCCATGAGAGCTGGCGCCATGTCCGATGCATTCACTGCAATACACCCACAGTTCACGCACCGGGCAGCTTCGGCCTGGATGTCATCTATCCCTTTTATGTCGAGGGTTCTATTGCATTTGTTGTGACTATCACAATTGACCTCAAGGGACTCACCCATGGGCATACGGGTTTCAGGCGTGATCCTGGCAATGGAGTAGGCGGCTTTACGGCCGGCAGCAACGGCATGGATTATGGATGCCGGGCCACTTACGATATCACCGCCCGCATAAACGCCTTTCAGATTGGTTGCGCGGGTCGCTTCATTGATCACAATCCAACCGTGGTTGGTTTTGACCTTATCTTCGGTGTAGGAGAGATCAGTTGATTGACCGATGGCCAGGATGATCTGGTCAGCTTCAATGGTCTGTTTAACTGATTCATCAAACGTTGGATTAAACTGAGCCTTCTCATCAAACACGGATGTGCAACTGACAACTTCCATCCCAGTGAGCTGACCCTTTTTCTCCATGATTTTATTCGGACCAAAGGAGGGCAGGATGGTTACACCTTCATGGAGGGCCTCTGCGATTTCTTCTTCAAATGCAGGCATGGTGTCCCGGGATTCCAGACAGACCATGGTGACCTGCTCTGCACCCAGGCGACTGGCAGTGACGGCTACATCAACGGCCACATTGCCACCGCCGATGATCAGCACTCGTTTACCTAGGGCAGGTTTTTTACCTAGTCCCATTGCGGCCAGGAAATCAATCCCCGGGGTAAGAAGTTCTGCTTTTTCCATGGCAAGGGTTCTCTCGCCCCATGCACCTGAAGCCAGAAACACGTGTTGGAATTTTTTACGAAGGTCTGTCAGGGTAACACCTTGTTGACCCACCGTGACATTGAACTTGAATTCTATGCCCATTGTCTTAAAGGCATTGATCTGACGTTGAACCACATCTTTGGCAAGACGGTCTGCCGGAATACCATAAGTGAGCATTCCGCCTGCTTCCGGCATTTTGTCATACACGGTGACCGGGTACCCTGCTTTTCTGAGATAATATGCAGCAGATATGCCTGCAGGTCCCGCACCCACAATGGCAACACTCTTTTTAAGTTGCTTTTTAGGCGGTGTCAGGAATTCAGCTGCATTGTCAAGGATATAGTCCCCGACAACTTGTTCAACATTCCGTATTGAGACCGCTTCATCAAACTCAGAACGATTGCATTTGGACTCGCACAAATGCGGGCAGACGCGTCCGGTAATGGCTGGGATGGGGTTGCTTTCAAGGATGATCAAGGCTGCATTGCGCAGGTCTCCCTTGCGAACATAGTCCATATAGGCCGGTATTTCAATGTTTCCCGGGCAGGTTTCCGAACAGGCGGGTTGTGCAACCCTCACACTGCCGAAAATCGAATGATATCGATTCTCTCCAAGAAGTGCGCCACATTTGTTGCCACCTTTTCTCAAACAATGAAACAAATCGTCAGGCGCACGATAATACCAGCATCTCGGCTCCTGGCAGATGTTGCCGCCAAGGGTGCCCATGTTTCTGAGCTGGGGGGATGCAACGGATAGAGCTGCTTGTGCCAATAGTGCATACTGGTCTTTGATCGTTTCGTTTTTGCATATGTCTGTGAGGGTGGTCAGGGCGCCGATACGAAGTCCCTTTTCCGTTGCCTTCACATAGTTCAGTCTTGGAATTGTCTTGAGATCGACCACGATCTCAGGAGACTGGGCATGAATTTTGTCCTTGAGTACGCCAAGTAAGTCGGTTCCGCCTGCAATGGCAACCGCTTTTCCATTGCTTTTAGACAAGATGGCACAGGCTTCCTTGAGAGACGAAGCTGATATATGTTTGAAGTTTCTGAGAGTCATCTTTTTCTCCTTAAACCTTTCCCAGGGCCCGGAGTACTTTCTCGGGCTTGATCGGAATATCATTAATTCTGACACCGATGGCATTGTAGATTGCATTCATGATGGCCCGCGGTGTGCAGGTCAGGGTGCCTTCGCCGATTCCACATGCGCCGTATTCCCCCGCACCTTTCCAGATCTCAAGAAGGATGGGATCAATATCCGGCATGTCTGCCATGGTGGGAATCTTGTAATCAATAAAATTAAAATTAAGGGGGACACCGGTTATCTCGTCATAGATAATTTCTTCGGTCAGGGTTTCGCCCAGACCCATGACCTGCCCACCCACCTGCTGAGCTTCAGCACCCGATGCAAACATGACCTGACCGCAGTCATTGATGACCACCAGATGCAGCACATCGACTTTTCCCGTGTCTGTATCCACTTCCACTTCGGCAAAATTGGCAAAGTAGGGCACGCCTGTTTTTTC
>CALGRI010000198.1 GCA_937880875.1 uncultured Pseudomonadota bacterium | reverse complement strand
CGGACATACAGATGGGCAAGACCGGCAATCTGATTTTTCCGGGGATCTGCCACAAGCACTTTTGCCCCTTTTTCAATGGCCCTGAAAATCCGGGTGGCCACTAGGGGATGGGAAGTTGTTGTGTTGGACCCGATAATGAAAATAGCATCTGATTCTTCAAGTTCATCCGTTGAATTTGTCATTGCACCATTGCCAAAAGATGCGGCAAGACCTGCCACAGTTGAGGAATGTCACAGCCTTGCGCAATGGTCAATATTGTTTGTACCGATGCCTGCCCTGGCAAATTTCTGCATGAGATAATTTTCTTCGTTGGTCACTTTGGCAGAGGTAAAAAACCCCACTGAATCCGGACCATTGGCTTGTTTTATCTCTTTGAGTTTTGATGCGACAAAATCAAGGGCTTCATCCCAGGAAACCTCGGTGAGTTCCCCGTTTTTTCTCAGCAAGGGTTTTTTCAATCTTTTTTCAGATTGAACAAACTGATGGCCGTTCCATCCCTTGATGCAGAGTCTGCCTTCATTTACCGGAAAGGTCTTGCAGGGGATTGTGCCTGTCAGCCTGCCGTCAAGGGACTCAAGAAAAAGATTGCATCCACATCCGCAATAGGTGCAGGTTGTAAGTGTATTCCTGTATTCCATTCTCTTTCCTCTTTATGATACCTTTTTATTTTTTGGCGCAGGAGCCATTATGTTTAAAGGTGATTTTTCATTTTTATTCATCCCGGATGTGTATCCGAATTCAGTGTTCATAATCTCAGCTGTTTTTTTGTATAAAACCCTTAAAGGAATATCAGACGGACAGGCTTCATCACACAGGCCGCAGTCAATACACCGGTCAGCCATATGCA
Source organism: uncultured Pseudomonadota bacterium (assembly GCA_937880875.1). GTDB lineage: Bacteria > Desulfobacterota > Desulfobacteria > Desulfobacterales > Desulfobacteraceae > Desulfobacula. The sequence continues at coordinate 17,987 of CALGRI010000198.1, read as the reverse complement.
TGGCCCGGGTCAGGTGGAATACGGGGATATCAACGGGGAGATTGCCTTTTGATACCAGATCCTCGCATTCAAGGGTGCATTCCCTGCAGAAACACATGGGACAGATATCCCTGCATCCATAGCATTTGACACATTTTAAAAACTGATCCTTCCAGAAGGAAAATCGTTTTGTAAGATCCATGTCTTCAACATCCTGCAGATGCTTCTGCAAAACGCCTTCTGACTTTTCTCCTGCCACCATTTCATCGGGCCAGGGTTTTTTGCATTCACACTGAAGGGCAAGGGATTGAGGGCAGGATATCCCGATGGAAACAACCTTATCCGGTTCAAGCTGATTCAGCCGAAAAAGGGTATAAAGCCCTCTTTCATCACACCCGCGAACCAGGACTCCAAAAATATCATCCGGATATTGTCTTGCAATGGTGATCAATATTTTGTTCAAAGGATATCTAGTATCCCCGGATGTTTCCCCGTCACCAAGGCTGAGTTTTGAAAGGTCATCTCCTTTCTGGAACAGACAAGGGGTTACATGACCGTTGGCATGGGTCAGGGCAATAACCCCTTTTACAGACCCGGCGGCAAGAAGTTCGTTTATTCGTTGTTTTACTCGATCAATCATAAAAACACCTTCATGCTAAGCAATGGTTTGGGTAAGTTCTTTTTTCAGTGGTGAGGGTCCAAGTTTTTTCAGGACATCAATAAAATCATTGATTTCATCAATAAACTCGTTAGCCTCGGCCGAAGATACCCAGCTTGTCATAAGCCGTTCTTTTTCAATACCACAGAAATCCAGCATCTGGGAAAGAAGTGTTACCCTTTTTTCAGCAGAATAATTACCATACAGGTAATTGCATTCACCTAAGTGTCAGCCGCCCACAAAAACGCCGTCAACTCCTTGTTGAAAGGAGCGCAATACATGATGGGGAGACACGCTCCCGGAACACATGACCCGGACAATACGGATATTTGTCGGGTACTGCATACGACTGACCCCAGCCAGGTCAGCAGCGGCATACGCTCACCAGGTACACAGAAAACAGATAATATGGGGTTCAAAATTCTTGTGGTCCATTGACTTCTTTCCTTATATAAATGTAAACGGTTTCATCATTGTTCTAATTCATAATTATTCTAATTTTACAGGGATCAGGCCGCCCCGATCTGAGCCAGTACCTGCATAGAGTCAAATCCTCTGAGCTGTGCACTGTGGGATGGACAGGTGGCTGCACAATTCCCGCAGCCTTTGCACAGGATTCCATTGACTTCACAGATTCTTTTTGCTCTGTTATAGGTAATCGCATCATAGGGACACATGGTCAAACATGACAGGCAGCCCACACAGGTATCTTGGTTTATTTTACTGATGGAACCTGAGGTAACAACCGTATCTTTTGACAGAAGGGTTAAGACCCTGCCTGCTGCACCATATGCCTGGTTAATGGTTTCCGGTATATGCTTGGGATAATGAGCTGTTCCGCAGAGGAAAACACCATCCGTTGCAAACTCGACCGGCCTTAATTTAACATGGGCTTCTTTAAAAAACTCATCCGGACTCAGGCCTACCTTGAAAAGCCTGGCAATTTCACTGGTTGATTCAGCAGGGATAACGGCCGCGGCAAGAGAAAGTACATCAGCATCAAGTTCCAGGCGCTGGCCTAAAATCGGATCAGCAACTATTACCCTGATAAGGTTTTTCCCCCCTTCTTTAACAGCTTCCACCACGGGCTTGTCTTCAGGTGTATATCGGATAAACTGAACCCCTTGTTCTGAGGCCTCCCGATAAGCATCTTCTCTGAATCCATAGGTTCTCATATCCCTGAAAAGGATATAAATCCTCATTGCAGGGTTTTTCTTCTTAAGCTTTAATGCATTCTTTACAGCATCACCGCAGCACACTCTACTGCAATAATTTCTGTCCTCATTTCTACAGCCCACACATTGGATCATTACCAGGCTTTCAGCATTTATAATAGTTTCGTTACCTTTAGCAATCTCTCCACCCAGATCAATATGGGTGAACACATTTTCGTTCTCCCCATAAAGGTATTCTGTGGGTTTATATACATCAGCACCTATGGCAAGGACGGAGGCACCATGCTTTATCTCTTTTGTTCTTCCTTCGGTTTCCAGGGTGGTGGTAAAATTGCCCAGATAGCCTGTAACACTCTTGATTTCAGCTTCATGGGATACATGGATCAATGGATTCTTATAGACCTGGCTGATCAGGTTATCCAGATATGTCTGAACATCCAGTCCTTCCAGGGTTGTATGAATTCTTCTGGCCATCCCGCCTAAATCCTTGCTCTTTTCCACTATATGGACTTCATGGCCCTGGTTTGCAATGGAAAGGGCACAGGTCATGCCGGCAATACCACCGCCAACCACAAGAGCTGCCTTATTGACACGCAGACCATATTCCTTTAATGGTTCCAGAAGACTTGCCCGGGCCACGGACATCCGGACAATATCCTGGGCCTTTTTAGTGGCTTCATCTTTTTGCTTGGCATGAACCCAGGAGCAATGTTCCCGGATATTGGCCATGTCAAGATAATATTGATTCAGGCCGGCTTCCCTTAAGGTATCCCGGAACAAAGGTTCCAGGGTCCTGGGAGAGCAGGCTGCAATAACCACCCGGTTAAGGCCTTTTTCTTTAGCAAGATCTGTGATCTCCCTGGCTGAATTGGTGGCGCATGAAAATATCTGCTCTTTTGCATAGACCACATGGGGCAGGGTTAATGCATAGTCAACAGTTGAAGGCACATTGACAACACTTGAGATATTTGCACCGCAATGACAGACAAAAACACCAATCCTTGGTTCTTCATTGGAAACATTTCTTTCTTCAGGGTAAATTCTTTCTTTAGCCAGCTTGCCCCGTCTGTAATCAAGCAGTTCACCAACCTGGGTGCCGGCCCCGCTGGCCGTAAACACCGATTCAGGAACATCACTGGGGCCCAGGAATGCACCAGAGACAAAAATACCAGGCCTGTTGGTTTTAACGGGATTGGAAGAGTCTGATTTGCTGAATCCGTGTGAATTCAGCTCGATTCCAAATTTTTGGGCAATCTCTTTGTAAGCCTTGGGCGGATTCAATCCAACGGATAATACCACCATGTCAAACTCTTCTCTTTTAACGCCATCGTCGGCCGTGGCATATCTGACAACCACATTTTTTGTTTCAGGGATCTCTTTTTCAATGGATGCATAGCTTCTGATAAATTCAACCCCGGGCAGTTGCTCTGCTCTTTGAAAGTATCGCTCAAAATCCTTGCCAAAGGATCGAATATCATTATGAAATATGGTGCACTGGACATCTTCGTAATGGTGTTTGGTTAAAATGACCTGTTTCTGGGTATAGGTGCAGCACACGCCTGAGCAATAACTGTTATCCCCTTCCGTGACCCTTCTTGAACCCACGCATTGAATCCAGGCGATTTTTTTTGGATGTTTCTTATCAATGGTTCGAAGGACCTCTCCCTCAAAAGGGCCGGTGGAGCTTAAGAGCCGCTCATAATCCATGCTGGTGACAACATTCTGCATGGTTTTATAGCCATATTCCTCTTTTGCACTGGGATCAAAGGGTGTAATACCGGAAGATAAAATAATCGCCCCGACATTGATGTCCGTCTTTTTGGTGGTTTGCCTGAAATCTATGGCCCCTGTCTTACAGACACCACTACAGATATCACATTTTTTGTCTTTCAGTCTGAGGCAGCTGTCATCAATATATGCGACAAGGGGAATGGCCTGAGAAAAATAAACATGAACCGCCTTATTATCTGATATATCCTGATTAAATGAATCAGGATAGTGAACGGGGCAGTATTGAACACAGGTTGTACATCCCGTGCATTTATCCTCTATAATATATCGGGGTTTGGTTTTAAGGGATACCTTAAAGTCCCCTTTTTTTCCTTCCACCGTGTCAACTTCTGTGAATGTTAAAACCTCTATGTTTGGATGCCGGCCGACCTCGACCAGTTTAGGAGAGAGAATTCACATTGAGCAGTCATTGGTGGGAAAGGTCTTGTCCAGTTGGGCCATGTGCCCGCCGATACTCGCCCCTTTCTCAACCAGGTAAACCTTGAAGCCGGCCGTGGCAAGATCAAGAGAGGCCTGGATACCGCTGACCCCTCCGCCAACAACCATTACGTCTCCAAAATTTTTGTCTCCCAGCCTTTTCGAAATAAGACTGTCAGAACCATGACTATCAGAAAGTTGTTGAATTATTTCTTTTGGCAATACGTCGTTTCCCACTTTCTATCTCCTCATCATTAAATCATATCACTGATAATTTCGGTGATGTCTTTAACCTCTATGACCTTTTCATACTCAAGGTTAAGGCGGCTTTCTTCAAAGTTGGTGATGCAGTATGGACAGGATGTTGCCAATACTTGCGCCCCTGTCTTTTCGGCCTGTTTGAGTCTGATGTCGGAGAATCTTTCTTTCTGGGGGGTGTCCATCCAGATCCTGCCGCCGCCGCCGCCACAGCAAAGGCTGTTTTTGCGGGAAGCTTCCATCTCAACCAGTTCCAAACCAGCTACCTGCTTTAAAAGGTCTCGGGGTTCATCATATACATTATTGTGCCGACCCAGGTAACAGGGATCATGGTAAGTCACTTTTTGGGGATATTCTCCTGTAAGTTCAAGCCGTCCTTCATTTATCAGCTCAAGCAGGTACTGGGACATATGAATAACCTCAAAGTTCACCATAAATTCAGGATATTCATTTTTAAAAGTATGAAAGCAATGGGGGGAAGAAACAATAATTTTCTTTACACCATTGTCGATAAACGTCTTTATATTTTTCCGGGCCAAATCTTTGAACACTTGTTCACTGCCTGTCTTTCGGATGCTTTCTCCACAACAACTTTCCTGATCACCCAGTATCCCAAATTCTACTCCTGCTTTTTTAAGGATATTGGCTGTGGCTGTGGCGACTTTTTTCATTCTTGGGTCATAGGAAAGATAGCAGCCAACAAAATACAGGACTTCCATCCCCTCGGCATACGTTTTTACTGACAGATCTTTTGCCCAGTCAGCCCGCTTTTTTCGTTCTCCCTGTAAAGGGTTACCTTCAGAGATTAGGCTTGCACGAGCCGTACGGGCAGATTTAACTGAAGCAGGAAAAACATCGTATTCCGTCGCCACCCTTCGCAGGGCTACGCTGACGTCTATTTGTTTAACACCTCTGGGGCACTGTGCAGGACAGGTTCCGCAGGTTGTGCAACGCCATATATCTTCACCTTCTATCTCGGTTAAACCAAAGGCCGCTTCCCGGATCAGCTTGCGCATGCTAAAGGGTCGAACCTTGTTCCACGGGCAGACAGCATCACAGAGTCCGCATTGAAAGCACATCTTAAAGATTTCTCCACCGGCCTCTTTTATCTCATCTATTACTTCTATGAAGGGGGCTATAGTTTCCATTGATTCAGTCCTTCTTAGACATTCGGGATAGGGTATCCATTATCGCCTGCAATCCATGTTTGTCTGCCAATGATTCCAAACCGATCTCCAGGTCTTCCTGCTCCAATTCTTCCTGCTCTTCCAGGATTTCCTCTTCCCTTTCTTCCAGAATCAATGCATCATGCATGCACCACTTTACACACAAGGGCTCTTCTTCGCCTTCACACATATCGCATTTCAGAGGCAGACCGGAATCAGGCTCTTTGAATTCATCCCTGGATGGACAGGAAGCTCTGCAAAAGGCACACTCATCATATTCTTTCCCGTCAATCGTATATTTATCTCTGCCGGCACATTCGGCAACAGTATATTCTCCCGCATAAACAGGCACATATAGATCTCTTAACGGTTCACGAATGATCCGGATACGGGATCTGGCAGGATTATTGCTGCTGTACTTTGGTGCAGCATGAAAGGCGGAACAGATCATCTCACATGCCCTGCAGCCATTGCATTTATCAACATCAATGCGGATTGTTTTGATTGTTTTCTTTTTTTTATCTGTCTTATCACCAGTCAAGATTCTTATCCTCCACTCTAATGGGTCTTTTTTCCTGCTAAAGTCTCTTCTTAAGATGCGGCTTCATCGTTTGCCAGGATACCTCTTTTTTCAAACTCATCTGCAACGTAATCCAACCCTAAATCATGTAAAGATTCTTTCGTGGGAATACCGTCATTATTCCATCCCTTGAATTTGTAATACGCATCCAAGAGCTCTTTTTCAAGATCAGGAAACCGTTTTTTCCAATGATCTTCAGGCGGCCGTTCATCTTTTCTTCTCATGCCTCTTCGGATATTGACGGCCCTGACAAGCGTTCGGTATCTCTTGGCGGCCTGGGACAGCGATTCTTCATCCATATCGATGCCGGCTCCTGCTGAAATAAATTTCGGGTAATTGTGTATATGGTATGGGGGCTTTAAAGGAAAGGATGATAAACCGGCACACTGGCCGAGCGCGTCATCAATGTAATGCATTTTTTCCTGCCAGTCCACAATATCGCAGCACATATCAACGGTGGGGTAAAACGGCATTGAGTTTTCACCGCGGGGTTCCCAGTCTATAAAATATTGTTTGAATTTTTCATCTGGAACATGGAACCAGTCTTCACAGAACTTTTCTCTGTGCTCTTTCTTGAGATACGGCGCCTGGGGGAACTGCCCTTCAATCTGGGTAATGTTCATTTTTTCACCCGTACAATACATCAAAAAATAGATGGGATTCAGCATGGATAACTTGAGCGGCAGCTGCTCGAGTTTCTTGATATTATTATGGGCATGCTCTTCTGCACCATTGCCGATCTTTTTGGCTGCCCAGTATGTTCCTTCTGCCAGCACATCGCCTATGCCTTCCCGGTTAACAATCATGTCAAGCAGGTAGTAGAATCTGCCTTCATTGTCTTCGGGCATATTGGGAAAATCATCTGCCGACAGGATTCCCGCTTCAAGCAGTTCAAGGGCAAAGGCCATTACCTGGGGGGCGGAAAACCCGTCCAAACCATACTCGGTTGCTTTCTGGGCGATCCTTAAGCCGAAATCCAGATCTGAAAAAGCGCCCATGGTATAGGTGAGTTTCGTGAAGCATTTCATCATATAGGTGGGAAGTCCCGGCATGGAAATGGTTGCTCCGCATGTCATGGGACAATTGTAGCAAGAGATCAGCCGGGTCCTGGATTTATCCAGAGTCTCCATCCAGTCCCTTGCAATTTCATCCGTCCAGAAATCTTTTCGCCGGGTACGGGAATTTCCCCACATGAAATTTTCAGTATGCCACTTTTCATCATGGACCTTCATCTCCTGGGGTGATCCCAGGCCCGCTAATATTGGCATGACGCCCGGAATGGGATTTTCATTTCTAAATTGGATATATTCCATCACTTCGTTGCAAAGCTCCATGTATTCAACAGGCTTTGCAACATTGATATCCTTTGTGCCGCGAACAACGATGGCCTTGACCCCTTTATCTCCCATGACAGCCCCGATTCCGCCCCGACTGGCACTGGATCTTCCCTGTTCGATGGAAGCATAAAAAACTCTGTTTTCACCGGCCTTTCCGATGGCAGCCACCTGGGCTTTAGGCTCCTTCAACTCCCTTCGAATAATTTCTGCAGTTTCAAGAGAACCTTTACCTTTTAAATGCGAGGCATCCCGTATTTCCACCTTGTCATTGTTTATCCACAAATAAACAAGGTCAGAGGACTTGCCGCGGAGTATCACTTTGTCAAATCCTGCATACTTCAATTCCGGTGCGAAAAATCCCCCCATCATGGAAAATGCCATCAACTGGGTCTGGGGAGATATTGTGGAAACAATGGTACGATTACAACCGACAGCCGGTGTCCCGCATAAAAGACCAGCGCTGAAAATTAACAGATTCTCGGGAGAAAAGGCATCAACTTCAGGCGGAACCCTGTCCCACAATATTTTGGTGTTAGTGCCCAGACCTCCCAGATAAAGCTCGGTGTCTCTTGGGTCTGTCGCGACCTTCTCAATGTTTTTTCGGGTCAGGTCAATTTCTAAATTAAACCCTGTCTCTGCATACCTCATTTTTTTTCCCCTTATATATTACCTAAATATATATTTTTTACATCAAAATTTATACCATAACTCCAGGGTCCATCAAACCTTTAATAGTAAAGCAAAAATCATTTATGTTGCCCGGTACAATGTGATTATATTTAAGCTATAACATAACTATGTGTCAAGAAAAAAACTATCTTTTTTTATGACTCTGTCCGTGCCACTGCCTGTTTTTATATTATTTTTTTATTTTGGTTGATATATCAACGATACAAATTTCTTTTTTATTTTCTAAAACACACTTTTTTCTTGACAGGGTTTCTTTTTTTTAAATATAGTTGTCCAATATAGCTGATTTATAGTTACATTATAACACTATTAATTGTATTTCTAATCTACTGAAAGGAGGTGGAATCCTAAGCTACGCATCATGATACCATATCCAAAGGACAGGGCCTCAAGGTAATTTTTGGCCCGTTATAAACTTTTTTAGGAGGTCAAAAAAATGAAGAGGATCACATTTTTAACAATTTTAGGGTTTTGTTTTAGTGCCATTTTCACGTTTACCGTATCAGCAAAAACTGAGTTCACCTATGCAAATTTTTTTCCCCCCACACACGTTCAAAGTCAACTGGCTGAAAGCTGGATTAAAGAAGTAGAGAAAAGAACCAATGGTGAAATCAGTATTAAATATTTCCCGGCAGGAACTTTAGCAAAAGGTCCTCAAATTTATGATGGCGTTGCAACCGGGTTGGCAGATATTGGAATGACCGTTCTTGCTTATACCAGAGGGCGTTTCCCAATATCCGAAGGAATTGACCTTCCTTTAGGTTATGAAAGTGGCACCCAGGCCACCAAAGTTGCCAATGCAGTTTTAAACAAATTTCAACCTGAAGAATTTAATGATACAAGGCTCATGTTTTTGCATGCACATGGACCTGGATTAATTCATACCACCGATAAAAAAGTAGCCTCCATTGAAGACATGAAAGGTCTTAAAATAAGAGCACACGGTACAAGTGGACTCATCGTCGGTGCTCTTGGTGGATCGCCGGTTGGTACAGGCATGGGAGAATGCTACCAGATGCTGCAAAAAGGTGTTGTTGAAGGATCAATGCATCCGGCAGAAGCGAACAAAGGTTGGAAACTGGGTGAAGTCGTTAAATATATGACCGCAAATCATCCTGTTGGATATACAACCACTTTTGCAGTCATGATGAACAAAGACAAATGGAATGCATTAAGCCCTCAAAACCAGAAAATCATCAAAGAGATTAATGAAGAGTGGATTGAAAAGCATGCTAAAGCATGGGATGATATTGATGTCGCGGGTATTGAATTTTTCAAATCAAAGGGTGGAGAAATTATTCCACTTGCGGATGGCGAAGCTGATAGATGGAAAGCAGCCGTAGCACCTATTATTGATGGATATATCAAGAAAGCAAATGAAAAAGGTGTTGATGGAAAAGTAGTTGTGGATTTCATCAAAGCCAATATGTAAAAAAATAATGAGGTATGAGATTTGAGTAGCGGGTAATACATTGGTTCCTCTCATATCTCATACCTCATGTCGCAAACCTTTTATGTCAGGATATTTTATGAGCATTATTTTCAAAGCGCTGGGCAAATTTTCCGGATATTTAAAATTTATTGGAGCAGTTGCCATCACGGCCATGATGTTGCTGACCGTTGTAGATGTTATCGGTCGGTTTTTTAAATATCCTATTTTTGGCTCTGTTGAGCTGGTCAGTTTTCTGGCAACAATTATTGTTGCCGCAGCTTTACCTTACACATATAAGGTGGAAGGGCATGTCGGTGTGGAAATACTGGTCAGACTGCTATCAAAAAAAGCACAGCTGATCATTGATCTTTTTACCCGGACCTTAACCCTTTTTCTGTTCTGCCTTGTGAGCTGGCAGATGTTTCTTTATGCACAGGATATCCATAAAACAGGTGAAGTCTCCATGAATCTGGAATTTCCCATTTACTACATTATATATCTGCTGGCTTTTGGTTTGCTGGTCTTCTCTGTTACAATAATAGAGACAATTTTTGAAGATATTAAGCAATTAAGAGAGTTAAAAACAAAATGAGTCCAACTATTATTGGCATAATCGGTATTACAATCATGATCCTTTTGTTTCTGACAAGAATGCCTGTTGCATTTGTTATGGCCATAGTCGGTTTTGTTGGATTCAGCACCATGATCACACCCAGTGCGGGCCTGGTTCTTTTGTCCAGAAATGTGTATGAAGTTTTTGGATCATACGATTTAACAACAATTCCCTTATTCATTCTCATGGGACAGCTCGGGTTTAACTCCGGAATTAGCAAGCGTCTCTATAATGTCGGCTACAAGTTTCTGGGAAGTACCCGGGGTGGCCTTGCCATGGCTACTGTTTCCGCCTGTACGGCATTTGGTGCGGTATGTGGTTCAAGTCCTGCCACAGCAGCAACCATGGCAACGGTTGGTCTTCCTGAAATGAAACGATATAATTATGATGATGAGCTGGCCACAGGATCTGTAGCTTCAGGCGGTGGTATTGGTATGATCATGCCGCCTAGTGTTGTCCTGATTATTTACGGTATCCTGACCGAGCAGTCCATCGGTCAATTATTTGTTGCCGGAATTTTCCCTGCTCTCCTTGTGACTATATTATTTATCATTACCATATATATCCGTTGCAGTATCAATCCCGAACAAGGCCCCTGCGGTGAAAAATTTACATGGGCTGAAAAATTCAAGTCTTTGCTGGGTCTTGGTGAGACCCTGGCAGTATTTACACTGGTCATCGGCGGTATTTTCATCGGTCTTTTTACACCGACAGAGGCAGCCGCAGTCGGTGCTTTTGGTATCCTTGTCATTGCAATAATAAGAAAACAGATCACCTGGGAAGGTTTTGTTAAATCTCTGATGGAGACCCTGAGAACCTCGTGCATGGTTATGGTGCTCATTGCCGGTGCCGTTATTTTTGGAAAATTTTTAGCCGTCACAAGAATTCCTTTTGAAATCGCCGGTTGGGTCAGTGAGCTTCAAATAGCACCTTTTCTGGTTATAGCAGTGGTCATTGGGATTTATTTCATCGGCGGATGTTTTATGGATGCCCTGGCCTTTGTCACCTTGACCGTTCCTATTTTCTTTCCCGTTATCATGGAGCTTGGATATGACCCCATCTGGTTTGGTATCATTATTGTTATGGTGACAGAAATGGGGGTTATCACACCACCGGTTGGCATTAACGTATATGTTGTCTATGGAGTTGCAAAAAATGTACTGGAACAGGAAATCCCTTTGGAAAAAATATTCAAGGGAATTTTTCCCTTCCTTATCGCAGTTATTGTGGGTGTGATCATCTTGATCATTTTCCCGAAAATTATATTGTTTTTACCCCAACTCATGTATTGAACCTGACCTTGCAAGGTTGAAAAATTATTGTTTTCATCCTGTTATCAAATTAAATCCCTTTGTTTTGATTTATATAAAATAAAGGGATTTTTTGCCTGCCATGAACTATGACAATAATCTCCAGAGCCTGCCCAAATTATAGAAATATCAAGATTAAAAAATAACTTTCCCTTTTGCACAAGGATTGATATTAGATTTAAAATGTATTACTGGAATATAATAATTCATTAATTTTTTAAAAAGGGGAGTCTTATGAATCAAAGTAAAATTAAATTTTCATGGCTATTACTTATTTTCGCAGCAGGGGTGCTTGTCCTGACCGGATGTATGACTGTAACTCCCAAACCCGGAGAAGTCTTTTCCTGTGCCAAAGATTCAGATTTAAACAAGATAATCGCGCCTGAAGCTTCTTTGGAAGATTTTTCATGTGTTATTAAAAGATATGAAGGCGCGGATACGCTTCATTTTAATGTAGCTGTTAAAAATATCAGTAATGAAGACCAGCGGTTCAAGGTCAATATCTTTCTTGAAAACGGCAAGGCTGTAGGCGGACTTCTTCCCACGTCAACCAAAAAAGGTCTGATAAAACCAGGCGAGACTGCAAAATTTACCTATCCGGTCATGGCGATGAATGCTAGCCCCGGAAAAATCGATCTGATCATCAAAACTATGAGCAAATAATTTAAGAGAAGGAGATTAGTCCAATGAAACGAGCATATATTATTTTGTCCATTCTAGTCTTAGCCCTGGTTTTCACAGGTACTGCAATTGCAAAGACAACTTTTATCAGTATCGGAACCGGTGGAACCGGCGGTATTTACTATCCCTATGGCGGCGGCGTGGCTGAAATATGGTCTAAAAATGTAAAAGGAGTTAAAGCCGTGGCAGAGGTCACTGGTGCCAGCGTTGAAAATGTCAAACTTGCCCATAAGGGTGAAACAGTTATTGGTGAGGTCATGGGAGATGTTGCCGAGGCAGGTTACAATGGCACGGGAAAATTCAACGGCAAAAAGCATGATATTCTTTCCATGGCCATCATGTATCCCAATCTGCTCCAGGTGGTTGCCCTTAAAAAAAGCGGCATTGATAATATAGAACAGGTACAGGGGAAAAATGTCAGCACGGGAAGTCCTGGTTCCGGCACAAACTTCATGGCAGAAGCTGTTTTAAATGCACTTGAGATCCCCTTGACATCATTCAATGACAGCCGTCTGTCATTTACAGAGACGGCAAATGCCTTAAGGGACAACACCATCCAGGTTGGTGTATGGTCTGTGGGCCCTGGTACAAGTTCCATTCTTGATCTGTCCACAACCCATGATATTAATATTTTGCCCTTTACACCAGAACAGACCAAAAAAATACTTGCCTCCAAAGCCACCTATGCCTCTGTGGAACTTGCCGGAGGAATTTATCGCGGGGTTGACGCGGCTGTCCCCACCATTGGTGTCTGGAATTTAATGATCTGCCAGAAATCCCTTGACACGGATCTTGTTTACAAACTTGCAAAGGCATTGTTTGAAAATAATGAATATCTCATGAAAATTCATCCATCTGCCGCATATACCACCCCTGAAAACACGGTGAAATATTCATCAATTCCACTGCATCCGGGAACCATAAAATATTTAAAAGAAAAAGGCATTGATGTGCCGGCCCGGCTGATTCCTTAAGGAGAACAAAAAGACAAAAATGACCAGGCCTGGTTTGCTTATTATATTTTGTGTGCTGGGCCTGGTTTTATCCCTGATCCTGACTGCCTGGATTCTGCCGGGTGATATGGAACTTCAGGTGACCCTGGTAAAAGAGAAAAAACCTGTGCTTGTTCTGCCCCTTAAACCAGGCGAGCGTTTTACCATTCATTATTACCACTCCGTTGAAAACGCGCCCATCTGGGAAGAGCACTCTATGGATAAAGAAGGCAGAATCTATATTGAAGAGGAGCGGTATGAAAAATTTGGTGCAGGCATGGGGAAAATGCCTGGAATAGGGAGAATGGTAAAAGAGGGGATATATGAAGTCATTAAGGATATGCACATGCCCGTGGGTGATTTCATATTAAGGGTGGGAAGTCCTGGAGTGGATCACACCATAATCTGGCGGAACAGGCGGTTTAATCTTTCAGACACCATAGCGCACAAGGCTGTAAAGTTTTCAGGAAAACCCAGGAGCATGCTGTATCAAATATGGAGATCGGTAAGGGCTTCTGATCAGAAAAAGAACCCTTAAAACAGGCAAAATGTCAGGCAAACAAATATATTCTGAGGAAATAAATGGTTGATCAAGTTACCGTCGTTAAAGGCAGGGAGTCTGTAAAGAATTCTGGTTTGACTGATGCCAATCAAACCCTGATGAAAATAACAGCATGGGTCATAATGGCAATTGCCGTAACCCTAAGTCTTTATCAGCTTTATACGGCAGGGGTGGCTGCTTTGACAGCCCTGGTTCAGCGGTCCATTCATCTGGGAGCCATTCTCAGCCTGACCTTTTTACTTAAACCTGTTTTTCCAAAAATCAGAAAAGATAAATTTTCTTTTTTCCTCTTTCTGGACTGGATTCTGGTGGCTTTGTCCATATACTGCACCTTTTATATCTGCAATAATCTTAATGCGATTTTTGACCGCCAGGGAGACTGGCTTTTTCAGGATCGGGTTGTCTCTATTATCGGAACACTATTGGTGCTGGAAGCCTGCCGCAGGGTTATTGGATTTATTATGACGGGTATTTGCGTCATCAGTATTGCCTATGCCATGTTTGGCCCCTATATGCCGGAACTGATTATCCACAAAGGGTACAGTATTGAACGGATTGCCACTACCCTGTGGCTGACTACGGAAGGGATTTTCGGGCTGCCCATTGGTGTGGCAGCCACCTTTGTCTTTGTCTTTGTTCTGTTTGGTGCCATCCTGGAAACAACAGGGGGCGGGGCATTTTTCATTGATCTTGCCTATTCCCTTACAGGTCGTTTTTCAGGGGGTCCTGCCAAGGCATCAGTGGTTGCATCCGGGTTCATGGGGTCAATCTCAGGATCTGCCGTGGGTAATGTGGTGGCCACAGGCTCTTTTACCATACCCATGATGAAAAAGGTGGGGTATCGTTCCCATGTGGCAGGGGCCATTGAGGCTGCTGCCTCAACGGGGGGGCAGCTTATGCCGCCCATTATGGGGGCTGGTGCTTTTTTAATGGCCGAGTTTACCAACACAAGCTACCTTACCATTATCAAAGTGGCTCTGGTACCGGCCATCATGTATTATCTTACAGTATTGATATTTGTTCATTATGAAGCCAAAAAATTCGGCTTAAAAGGCCAGCCAAAAGAGAGCCTGCCCAAGGTAAGGAGTGTCATTAAGCATGGGCTGCATTTTATTATTCCCGTCCTGATATTGATCTATGTCCTTGTGTCCAATTATTCCCCCATGATGGCCGGGTTTATTGCCGTTGTCAGCACGCTTTTTATCAGCATCTTTGCCAATTTCATCCGCTGGGCTGTGAACAGCAAAGATGAAACCAGCCTTGTCGGATTCTGCGCAAAAGAGTTTAAATTGATTATCAAGGCCCTTGAAAACGGGGCAAAAAATGCTGTCATGGTCTCCGTGGCATGTGCTGCTGCAGGCATCATCGTGGGCATGGTAAGTCTCACTGGTATGGGCCTTAAGTTTTCCAGCCTGGTTATTGACTTAAGTTATGGTATAAAGGTGCTTGCCATTCTCCTGATCGGTGCTGCCTCCCTGGTGCTGGGCATGGGGCTTCCTGTCACGGCAAGCTATATTGTTCTGGCCACATTGGCAGGCCCGGCTCTGATGGATATGGGGGTTCCCGTCATGGTTGCCCATATGATCGTGTTCTGGTATTCCCAGGATGCCAATGTAACACCGCCTGTCAGTCTTGCCAGTTTTGCCGGAGCAGGAATCGCAAGGGCCAATCCCATGAAAACTGCGCTGGTTTCATGGAAACTTGCCAAGGGACTTTATATCATCCCCATCATAATGGCATACAGACCACTTCTGGGTATGGGGGATAATTATGAGCTCTTCCACTGGGAAGTGTTTTTAACCATGATAACAACAACCCTGGGCCTTGTCGCCTTTGCATCGGCTTTGGAAAGATATTTTTTACGAAAAGCCACACTTATTGAAACCCTTCTTTTCTGGCTGGCAGCAATCGGGCTTTTCTGGCCGGAATACTGGGCAGACATTGCAGGTCTTATTGCATTGATAATTGCCTGTTCACTCCAGAAATTTTATTCGCCAACCACCACACCACAGGCATGACCAATGACAAATAGTTTAAATAAGGTAATACCTCTTAAACAGGCCATTGAACGATATGTAAAAAATGAGTCCCACATATCCATAGGGGGTTTTACATTAAACCGGAATCCCATGGCAGCTGTTTATGAAATTATAAGACAGAAAATTAAAAATCTGCATTTATATGCCCACTCAAACGGTACAGGCCTGGATGAACTCATTGGAGCAGGCTGTATTTCAAAATTGGAAATTGCCTATGCCGGGAACGGGAAAGCCGCGCCCACCTGTATCCGTTTTGCCAGGGCTGTTCAGAACAATGAAATTTTATTTGAAGACTATTCAAATTATATGATGAGCCTGAGATTTATGGCAGGGGCCATGGGACTGCCTTTTTTGCCGACACTTTCAGGACTTGGTACTGATATTCTGACAAAATGGGGATTTCCCCAATCCATGCGAAAAGCTGACCCCAAAATTGTGGATGATAAACTCATAGTATTAGACAATCCCTTTGGAAACTGGACAGGTGCCTCCAAAGTAGTTCTGGTGCCGGCCATCAACCCGGACATTACCATCATTCATGTTCAAAAGGCTGATTCTATGGGTACCTGCAGTATTCAAGGACTTTCATTTGCTGACATTGAACAGGTAAAGGCATCAAAACAGGTTATTGTCACCTGCGAAAAACTGGTCGCGAAAGAAGAATTAAGACAGAATCCTGACTTGAATCAGATCCCCTTTATCCATGTGTCAGCCGTGTGCCATGTTCCTTTAGGTGCTTATCCCACTGCAGTCTTTGGTCATTATGATTATGATTCTCAGTATTTGCGCAGATTTGCAATTGCAGCAAAAAATCCTGATGAATTTAAAAACTACCAGGAAAAATATATTTATGGTGTTAAAGACCATGAAGCATTTTTAAACATTGTTGGCCAGGAAAGAATTGATGCGATTAAGGCAGATCCAAGAACGGGTTATTCCGTTAATATGAAAAGGGATTAGCATGAAAAATATTCAACCCTATACCCCCAAGGAAATCATGACCATTATGGCGGCAAGGGAAATAAAAAACGGGGATATTGTATTCAGCGGTACTGGGATTTCAATGCTGGCAGCCATGGCAGCCAAGAACATCAATGCTCCGGACAGTGTGATTTTTTTTGAAACAGGGGCCATAGATTCCCTTTTGGAAGAATTGCCCTTTGCCGTTGCAGATCCGCGAATCATGTACTGGGCTGCGTCAAATTCCAGGCTGACAGATTCCTTTGCCACCATGCAGAACCCGATAACAGGAGAAAAGGTCATTGCCATACTGGGAGCTGCCCAGATTGATATACACGGGAATCTGAACACAACCTGTATCGGGGACTATTTTTCTCCTGAAATTCGTTTCTCAGGAAGCGGGGGAGGGTGTGATGTGGCAAGTTTTGTTCCCCGGTGCATTGCATTTATGCAGCATGAAAAACGAAAGTTTGTAAAAAAACTTGATTATCTAACAAGTCCAGGACAACTTGGGGGGGAAAACAGCAGAGAGAAGGCAGGACTTCGACCAGGTGGCGTAAGTGTCGTGGTAACTAATCTTGGTGTGATGCGGTTTGATAAAGAAACGGGCAAAATGTATCTGGATAAATTTTATCCAGGTATCACACCTGAAAAAATTCTTGAAAACACGGAATTTACCATGGATGTTTCAAAGGCAACCATGGCCGACCCCCCGACGGAAACAGAATTGAAAATCCTGCGGGAGGACTGTGATCCCCAAAGACTGATACTTGGCTGATTGAAATATAAGCAAGATCCAAATAGTTTTTAGACACAATGAAGATCTTTTCAAAAAAACAAAAAAGCCCCTGAACAATGTATTGTTCAGGGGCCTTTATTTTTTCAAGTCATACGACGACTTTTTTTTGAAGCAAATAAAACGGTTAACTAAACCACGGTTACATTTGCTGCTGAAGGACCTTTTTGTCCTTCTTCAATGTCGAATGAAACACGGTCTCCCTCATTAAGGGATTTAAAACCTGTTGTATTGATGCCTGAGTGATGCACAAATACATCTTTTCCGCCGTTTTCTTGTTCGATAAATCCAAAACCTTTTGAGTCGTTAAACCATTTTACGGTACCATTAGCCATGTTGGCAATCTCCTGTAATAAAAAATAAAAAATACTAGCTTCTAACTTTGGGGGTAAACCGCATTTGAATGTTGGGGATATACACCTTAAGGAGGAAACATTCGCGCGTCACTTATATCAGCGCAACTTGGACAATAATATAGCAAAATAAACAAATGTCAAGCATTATTAAATTTTTTATCGATCACAGGACCCATGAAAATCGTTTTCAACCAA
>CALGRI010000197.1 GCA_937880875.1 uncultured Pseudomonadota bacterium | reverse complement strand
ATCTGTTAATGATGTTATTTTAATAACTATTCGTAATAATGTAATTATTGTTCCAACAAAATGATTTATTTTATGTTGGCATAGTCCTTGCTCTTCACATTTTATGGCACAAAGATGGTTCTTCACCAGAAATTTATTTTTAACTAATAGGAGATTTATTAATGATAGAAAAAAAGATCCTCAAGCTGGAAAATAGATCAGAAAATATAAGTAAAGAACAATCCAGAAAAAAGGCTATCCCTACGGAGGTGTCTATTGATCCTGCAACCCAGCAGATGATTGCGAGAGCACAGGATTTGAACATCGAGACAGTATTTGACCGGGCCCAAAATATGAAGCCGTGTAACATCGGCGTTCAGGGAATATGCTGCAAAAACTGTAGCATGGGGCCCTGCCGGTTACCTTTGCCAAAATCCGGTATCCAGGGAGAAGATGATCGGAAAGGGCTATGTGGTGCAACACCCAATACAATTGCAGCAAGAAATTTTATCAGGATGATAGCCGGCGGAGCTGCAGCCCATTCTGATCATGGCCGATGTGTAGCAGGAGTTTTTGTGAGTGCTGCAAACAAAGAAACAGATGTGTATAAAATAAAAGATCATGATAAATTATTATCAATTGCACCTTACTTCAACGTTGATATCAAGATTGAAGTTGATGGAGAATTAGTTGATCGTGATATTGATGAAATTGCAGTAGAGGTTGGTGAAAAGGCTTTAAATGAATGGGGAAAACCCAAAGGGGAATTGCTTTATCTTAAACGCGCACCAGAAGCTTTGTATAAAAAATGGAAGGATAACGGAGTTCTTCCTAGAAATATTGATAGAGAAATCGTTGAAATTATGCACCGGACCCACATTAAGGCCAGGGAACGAATTATGATGGATATGGCGACCAGAAGGGATTTGGAATCTGCTTAGCAATGTTTTAACATAACATCAAGGAGCTGAATTTTATGACCGGAAACGGCTCAATTCGAAAAGACCGTTAGCAGTGGCCTATAAAATAATAAAAACGTGAGGATACACAGGGATAGTTCTGAGACCTGCTTAACCTTAATGCTGTGTTGATCTTTTCTGTTGCTTTTTTAATTCTTCAGGTCGATTCCCTGGAGGCATCCTCAAACTGCTCATCGTCAACAATAATTTTATAAATGGTCATACTATTTAAAATTTGTATGGCCATTGCAAGCCACAGATCTTTTTGATACTGATACATTAAAACATATCAATATATTCTTTGAAAATTCGAGGAGACCTTAATGCAAAATCAAAAAAGTGTTTTTTTGGTTCTTGGAATAAACGGCAGTCCGCGCCAAAATGGAAATTCTCAGTATCTTATGTCTTGTTTCATGGAAGAAATGGAAGTCCGTGGATATGACACCCAGGTATTGGACGCGGTCAAACTCAAGATCAACCCCTGCATAGGGTGCGGCAATTGTGAAACAAAAGGGGTATGCATATTTAAAGATGATTTTACAAATGTTTTTCTCCCGGCTATAATAAAGGCTGACATTATTGTTCTCAGCTCTCCGATTTATTTTTATGCTTTTCCAGCAGCATTGAAAGCCTTGATTGATCGAATCCAGGTGTTGTGGTCAAGAAAATACAGGCTTAAGATGAATGAATTTAGAGATCGCAAGCGAAAAGGAGTGCTTCTGGCAGTGGGTGCTACACGTGGAAAGGATCTGTTTGATGGGCTCAAGTTAACGGCCCGGTATTTTTTTGATGCCGCAGATATTCAATACAAAGCCGACCTCTGCTATAGAGGGATTGATGAAAAAGGTGAGATGGAAAAGCATCCCACCCTTCATGAAGATATTAAAAATCTGGTCCAGGAGCTTTAACCTTTTTTCACTGGAACCAAAGGAGATTTTATTTCTGAAGAAGATCAGGGCTGTGGTGGATTGTGCAGTTATAACTTTTTAATTCTGGATTAAATATATGAAGAAAACCTATATCACGGCACAGAACCTGTTAGAAAGTTCTTTTAAATTAGCTCATGAGATTTATACTGATGGCTTTCGCCCTCAGTTCATCGTTGGAATATGGCGAGGAGGTACACCCATTGGTATTGCGGTACAGGAGTATTTTGAATATAAAGGTGTGAGTACGGACCATATTTCAGTACGTACATCTTCTTATTACGGCATCAATCAACAGTCCAAGGAAATTCGTGTTCATGGTTTACATTACCTGATTGAAAATGCAAATGCAGGGGATGGTTTGCTCATCGTTGATGATGTCTTTGATTCTGGACGTAGTGTGGATGCATTGATAAAACAGATACAGAAGCAATCCAGGCTAAATACACCTTCTGATATTCGTGTGGCCTGTACCTGGTACAAATCTTCAATGCGTGCAGTAGATATCAAACCCGATTACTATACACACGAAACTGATGAATGGCTGGTGTTCCCACATGAGCTTGATGGCCTGAGTAAAGAAGAAATAGCGGAAGGGAAAAACGATCTTAAGAATATTCTATATTTGTTCTAGTATTTTATCAGGAAACTCACGAAGGCCATTAATCCTCAGAGAGGTCAATTAGGGAGAATCCATATGAGAAACTTTTTAATGAAACTGGCTGCAGCCAGAGGTGAGACCAAAGCAGATCTGTTAATTAAAAATGCTCAGGTCATAAATGTGCTGTCCGGTGAGATACACAAAGAAAATGTGGCTGTCATTGACGGAAGATTTATTGGGTTTGGTGACTATGAGGCAAAAGAGGTCATTGATGCGGAAGGCCTTTTTATGTCACCCGGTTTTATTGATGGACATATTCATTTTGAAAGCACCATGCTCACCCTGCCCGAATTTTCCCGGGCAATACTCCAACGGGGGAGTACGGCCGTTGTTATAGATCCCCATGAAATAGCCAATGTACTGGGACTGGATGGAATCCGTTATGTTCTGCACAGCATAAGGCAGATACCTTTGAATGTGTTTGTCATGCTCCCTTCCAGCATTCCAGCCACACCTTTTGAAACATCGGGTTCCTCCATCACACACCGGGAGCTGGATTATATGATTCAGGAAGAATGCGTGACTGGAATCGGTGAAGTAATGAATTTTCCGGGTGTGATCAATGGGGATGAAGAAGCCCATCAACGCATTGCCGCCGCCAAATGGAAAAAAGTGGATGGGCACGCACCCGGAGTCAGTGGAAAAAGCTTGAATGCCTATGTGTTTTCCAATATTGACAGTGATCATGAATCAACAACAGCCGAAGAAGCAAAAGAGAAACTGCGCAAGGGCATGCATATTTTAATCAGGGAGGGGACTTCCGAACGTAATCTGGCAGAACTAATCCCCATTGTTACCCAAAAAAATTCATGGCATTTTTCCTTTGCCACAGATGATAAGCATCCTGATGATCTGCTGGAAGAAGGCCATATCGACCATTCACTGAGAAAAGCCATTTCATTGGGGCTGGATCCTATTATTGCATATCAGCTTGCTACCATAAATACTGCAAATCATTACAGGCTTAAGAATGTCGGGGCCATAAAACCGAGATACTGGGCTGATTTCGTTCTTCTTTCCGATTATAAAAATGTAATAATTGAATCAGTATATAAAAAAGGAGTTCCGGTTTTTAAAAATAAAAAATTACTCTGGTCTCCCAGCAGCATACCGCCAACAGTGAGGTCTGCAATGAATCCGGATGATGTAAGCCTGGAAGAATTAAGGATTCCTGCTAAAGGGAATAAAATCCGTGTTATAGACATTTTGCCAAATCAAATTGTGACGGATGAATTCATTGCAGAGGCAATTGTTAAAAACGGGTTTGTTGAGTCCAACACCATTGATGATATTCTCAAAATTGTGGTGATAGAAAGACATAAAGCCACAGGCAGGATAGGCAAGGCCTTTGTAAGGGGCTTTGGGTTGAAACAGGGTGCCATCGGTTCAACCGTGGCCCATGATTCCCATAATATTGTTATTGTTGGAACCAATGATGCAGATATGTTTGCGGCTTTTCAACAGATAAAAAAATTAAAAGGCGGACTTGTTGTGATCAACAATGGTAAATTGGTGGCCCAATTGCCTTTGCCCGTTGGTGGACTGTTATCAGCAAAAAGTTTTGAAGAAACCGCAGCAGATTTGAAAAACCTGAAACAAAAAGTTAAAACTTTGGGCGGAACACATGACTCGCCTTTTATGATTTTATCTTTTTTATGTCTTTCAGCCATTCCTAAATTAAAAGTCACAGATCTTGGGCTGATCGATGTGGAAAAGTTCAAGATAACTTCTTTATTTGCTGATTGAATTGAAAACCATTAACAATCCGGGGGCTTCACGGTGCCAAAGGCTGCCTACCCTTAGGGTGACAGCCTTTGGTAAAATCACACAGCATGGTGTACCCTCTGCCCTGGTTATATTTTATTTGGGAATGCTTCCAAGCACACCTTCAACATAGTAATTCATACCAAGAAGATCCTGGTCAGTTAAATTTTTACCTGCTTCAACAACCATGCTTCCATCCTGTTTTTTGATGGGCCCTGAAAAAGGATGGAAAGAACCGTCTGCAATAGATTGGGTTGTCTTTTCCACCAATGCCACAACATCGGCAGGTACTTTTTTATTGATGGGAGCCAGCTTGATCATCCCATCCTTAATGCCGCCCCAAACAGCGCTGGATTTCCATGATCCGTCCAGTACATCTTTGGCAACTTTTGTATAATAGGTGTCCCAGACATGGGTTGTTGCAGTAAGATGTGCGTTTTCACCATATTTGGACATATCAGAATGGTAACCAATGGAATAAACACCTTTTTCTTCCGCGGTAATGGTGGGTGCAGTGGAATCAGTATGGTGGGTAACAACATCAACCCCCTGATCAATCAATGCTTCAGATGCTTCACGTTCTTTGCCTGGATCAAACCATGAATTTACCCAGATGACTTTTACTTTTATGGCGGGGTTTACACTTTTTGCACCCAAAGTAAAGGCATTAATTCCCCTGATAACTTCAGGGATTGGGAAGGCGGCCACATAACCCAGTTCATTTGTTTTTGTCATTTTTCCGGCAATAATACCTGTCAGATAACGTCCTTCATAAAATCGGCACATATAGGTCCCGACATTTTTGGATTGTTTATACCCTGTAGAATGCTCAAAAATTGTTTTTGGGAAAATTTTTGCCACTTTCAAGGTGGGGTTCATGTATCCAAAAGAGGTGGTAAAAATAAGATTATGACCACTTTTTGCCAGATCTCGAATCACACGTTCTGCCTCAGAGCCTTCTGGAACATTTTCAATAAATTTCGTTGAAACCTTACCCTTTAAATTTTTTTCTATTGCGAGACGGCCCAGATCATGCTGATAGGTCCAACCAGCGTCTCCAACAGGACTGACATAAACAAATCCTATTTTTAATTTATCCGAGGCAAAGGTCAAAGGAATAAATCCTGCAAAGATAAATGCCATGGCACTGATGAACAATACGATTTTTAACAGCCTGTTCTGTTTCATGAAAACTCTCCTTATTATTAATTATTTTCCGGATGGAATGTTATTCCCAGCGAAGCCGGGGAATTAAGCCTGATTAAATTTTTATCCCTTGAAATAAATACCAGCACAACAATGGTTGCAAGATAGGGTAGCATTGCAAGAATCTGGGAGGGAATTTCAAACCCAAAGCCTTGAATATGAAATTGTAAAATCGTCACCCCTCCGAAAAGATAGGCACCGATCATTACTCTTGCGGGCCGCCATGTTGCAAAAACTACCAGGGCAAGGGCCACCCATCCTCTTCCTGCCACCATCCCTTCAACCCACATGGGGGTGTAGGCAGTGGCCAGATAAACACCGCCAAGTCCGGCCATGGCACCGCCAAACAAGACAGCAAGATACCGTATACCAATGACTGAAAAACCCAGGGCATGGCCTGATTTGGGGCTTTCCCCAATGGCCTTTAAAATAAGACCTGCCCTTGTTTTATAAAGAAACCATATAACACCGCCCAAAAGAATCAGAGATAGATAAATCAAAATATCATAGGAAAAAATAAGTCGGCCAAGTATGGGGATGTTGCTGAGAATGGGAATATTAAGTTCTGGAACACCTTTAAGGGCAACACTTGTATACTCAATACCCATAAAAGCGCTTAATCCTGTTCCGAAAATGGTCAGGGCAAGACCGCTTGCCACTTGATTGGCCATCAGTGAAAGGGTGAGTACAGCAAAAATAAGAGCCATGAGTGCACCTGCCAGCATCCCGCATGAAACAGCAAGAATAAGGCTTCCGGTTTTTGCCATGGCAATAAAACCGGATATGGCTCCCACCAGCATCATCCCTTCAACACCAAGATTCAAAACACCTGATTTTTCAACAATAAGCTCTCCCAACGCGGCATATACAAGGGGAGTGCCCGCCGCAATGGTGGCAACCAGAATATTTATTAAAGTATCTGGATTCATGATCTCGTTCCTTTTAATGTGGGGTTGGATTTGAATCTGATTCGAAAATTAATAAGAAAATCAGTAGCTAAAAGATAGAAAAGAAGCATTCCCTGGAATACACCTGTAACAGCTGAAGGAAGATCTAAATTCATCTGTCCGGATTCACCTCCCAAATAAAGAAGTGCCATTAAAAGACTGGATAAAAATATTCCTCCCGGATGAAGCCTTCCCACATAAGCCACAATAATAGCCGCAAATCCATAACCGGGTGAAACAGAGGGTAAGAGCTGTCCAATAGGTCCTGCGATTTCGGATACCCCGGCAATGCCAGAACACAAGCCTCCTGCAAGAAGACCAATCCATATCATTTTTTTATATTTAAATCCTGCATAGGAAGCCGCATTTATAGCAAGCCCGGAAACCTGTAACTGATATCCGACAAAGCTTTTTAAAAGAAAGATCCACCCCACTCCAATGGCTGCAAATGAGAGTATTACCCCGGCATGGAGTCTTGTCCCTTCTATCAGTATCGGCAGCAGGGTAGACTCTGAAAACAGTACGGACTGTGGAAATCCATACCCCTGGGGATCTTTCCATGGTCCATGAATCAGAAGGCTTAAAAAAAGAATCGCAACGTAATTGAGCATTAAACTTACCAGGATCTCGTTGGCATTATAGCGAATTTTTAAAAATGCCGGAATAGATGCCCAGAGCATTCCGCCTGCAATGCCGCCCACAAACATGGCCGGGAGAATTAAAATACTGGTACTCTCATTAAAATACAGGGCAACCCCTCCCCCAAAAATAGCGCCCATGGCCAATTGACCTTCGGCACCGATATTCCAGATATTTGCCTTGAACCCAATGGCAAGCCCAACCCCGATCAGCATAAGGGGTGATGCCTTTATAATGAGCTCACCCAGTCCATATAAGTCATTAATGGGTTCAATAAAAAAGGCGTGAAAAGCAAGTAAAGGATTTTTCCCGAGTAATATAAAAATAAGCAATCCACTTAAAAGCATTAATGCCGCTGCAATCAATGGAGAAAAAAATTTCATCCTTTTGGATGGTACGGGTCTTGGTTCTATTCTAAATAACATGGTTATTCCCATTATCTAGGTTGTCGATTCAACAGGTCCGTCGGGAAACATGCCGCTCATCCAGATACCAATCTCTTCTTTGGTCGTATCGCAGACATTTAAAGACGGAGACAGGTGTCCTTGGGCAATCACCATAAGGCGGTCGCAGATTTCAAAAAGCTCCTCCAGTTCTTCGGAAATAACTATCACTGCAGTCCCCGCATTTCTAAGATCAATGATGGACTGCCTGATGATATTGGCAGCGCCGACATCAACACCCCAGGTGGGTTGGGAGGCAACGATCAATTTCGGTTTCTGAAGAATTTCCCGACCCGTAATAAATTTCTGGATGTTACCGCCTGAAAGACTTGTTATCTGATCATCTATCCCGCCACATTTGACATCAAATGAAGCAATACATTCTTTTGCAAATTGGGCTGTTTTTTTAAAACAAATCAGCCCTCCCTTAACCAGATTGTGCCTGTGGGTGGTCAAAAGATAATTATACATCAGATTCATCCCGGGAACAGCTCCCCTTCCAAGTCTGTCTTCCGGAACAAAGCCAAGTCCCATACTTCTTCTTTTGCCGGTATCCAAATGCCCGATGGCTTTCCCGTTGATTAGAACATTTTCAGGTTTCTGGGTTAACCATTCTCCAACAACGGCATTGATCAACTCTCTCTGACCATTACCGGAAATTCCGGCAATCCCCAGAATTTCTCCGGAGCGAACAAAGAAATTGATATTATTTAAATTCGTTCCAAACTGGTTTGATTTGGTTTTGCTTAAATTAGAGACCTCAAGACATTTTTCACCATTGAGATCGGGATTGTTCTGGGTACAAACGGGAAGCTCTTTTCCGATCATCATTTTTGCTAAACTGGAAGGGGTCTCGTTGGAAGGAATAGCATATCCAGTGACTTTGCCGGCCCGTATAATCGTTGCTTTATGGCATAGTTCCTTAATTTCATCCAGCTTATGGCTGATATAAAGGATACTGCATCCTTCCTGTGACAATTTCCTTAAGGTTTTAAACATTTTTCTGACAGCCTGGGGTGTCAGCACAGAAGTAGGTTCATCCATAATCAAGAGCTTGGGTTTTTGTATTAAACATCTGACAATTTCAACCCGCTGTCTTAAACCCACAGGCAGAGAGTGAACCAACCGTTTAGGATCAAGGGTAAGCCCGTATTTTTCAGATACCTCTATAATTTTTTCAGAAAGCGTTTCCATGTCGGTTTTATTGTCCATGGCAAGGGCAATATTTTCGACAACAGTCAGAGTTTCAAACAAAGAAAAGTGTTGAAATACCATGCCGATGCCAAGTTTTCTTGCGTGGGCAGGATTAAGTATTTCAATTTTTTTTCCTTCCCAGAAAATTTCTCCTTTGTCCGGTTTTACAACACCATAGATGGCTTTCATCAATGTGCTTTTTCCTGCGCCGTTTTCACCCAGAACAGCATGGATTTCACCTGGAGCTATAGTCAAATCGATTGAATCATTGGCAATTACAGAAGGGTATATTTTTGTCATACCACATAGTTCCAGGCGAGGATGTACCCTTGTCAGGGTGCTGTTATTTGTTTCTAAATCAATGATATCCATTTACTATAATCTTCTATTTTGAATTACAAGACAAACATATCCATCACATTTTCTTTTAAAATATATTGTAATCACCCTATCTTTCCCAGTTCCGGATTTATGGGCATACCTGCATCCTGTAGAGCATAATATTTTTGAGCCTAAATTGCACGTGTTCTTTTATTTACAGCAACCTGGGCAAAGTGAGCACCGTGTGGGAAGGCAGCCTTATCAGTGGTAAAATGTTTCAGACCAATGAGCTGCCCCTGGCCTTCTCCAGCCTGGGTGTGCCATGCAAGTTTTGCATAAGTCAGTTCGTCTTTCTTCCCCCAAAAGGTGGGGTGATGGCCTTGTGGCGGTATATTCTTTAGTATGGTATGATGGATGGATAAATTTACAGAGAGGTAAGATCAATGCCAGACAATAAAAATGCGTGGAAGAACTTTAAATAACCGGAAGAATCTTTTACCAATCTTTTGAGTAGGGTTTTTAAAAGCGCTGAGTCGCACACCATTGAGTTTGACAATCCACTAACTGGTGGCTCGTCTGAAGGTGCTGTTTACGTGGCATGAGTGTGAAAATGAAAAGATTTGAGCAGACACGTTCAACAGAAATCGAATTACTGGCTCCAGGTGGAGATATTGATTCCATAAAAGCTGCAATTGCAGCAGGCGCGGATGCTATATACTGCGGCCTGAATAAATTCAACGCCAGAAACCGGGCAACAAATATAAATTTTGAAGAGTTAAGCGGGGTTATAAATCTTGCTCATAAAAATAATTGCAAAGTTTTTCTAACCCTTAATATTATTATAACGGGAAGTGAAATACCGGCCCTTATAAAGCTACTGAATAAACTGGTTAACACAAGTATCGATGGGGTAATTATTCAAGACTTTGGATTGTTTTATCTGTTATCCAAATGTTTTAAAGGTCTTGAAATACATGCATCCACACAGCTTAATACTCATAATGAAGGCCAGATAAAGTTTTTAAGCAAACTTTCGGCTGACCGGGTTAATCTATCAAGAGAGTTAAATCTTGATGAGATCAAAGCTTTAGCCTTGGCCGGACATAAAAATAATATCCAGACTGAAGTATTTGTCCACGGTTCCTACTGCATCTGTTTTTCAGGCCTTTGTTATATAAGTTCTGTCCATGGAGGGAACTCGGGAAATCGCGGCCGATGCAGTCAACCATGCAGAGACAGATATTTAACGACTCCTGAAGGTAAAGATTTTCCCCTGAATCTCAAAGATAATTCAGCCTATTCCGATCTAAGGGAACTATCCGAGGCAGGGGTTGATTCAGTAAAGATTGAAGGAAGGATAAAGGATTTTTATTACGTATATTCCGTGGTAAATTGCTGGAAAAAACAGATCCGGAGTTTTTATGATCAAAACAGACTGAATGATGGCAACTATGATCTTTATAAGGTGTTTAACCGGGATTTTTCAAATTCCTATTTGAAGGGGGATATTAATAAAGATATGTATATTGATAGTCCCCGTGATAATTCAATCAGACAGCTTTCTGAAATTGATAATTATCAAACGAATAAAAAGATGGAAGAAAACCGAATAAACTTTAATGAAGAAAAAGCAGAAACCACAGCTATTGTTCAAAACAAAATCAAACAGTTAAGTATAGCCAAAAGCCCTTTAACTATTAGCGTTTCAGGAAAACTCGGTACCCCTTTAAAAATATCTGTAAAAACTCCAGACAGTTCATTTAGTGTGCTGTCAGAAACCAATCTGTTAAGTGCCGGCCCATACACCCTGAACCGGCTCCCCCTGAAAAACAATAAAAGTTCCGCCAGGTGTCCGAATCACGATTTTTTATTAAAAAGACTCAGTGCCTTAAATAATACGGCATATTACATTAAGCGTATAGAGCTGGAAAACCTTCAAAGTGATCTTTTTATATCTTATAAAGAGATCACTTCAATAAAGAAAAGAATTTTATCCATATTAAATGGTTTAAAAAAATTTATTGACCCGATTGACGTTCCCTTCTTAAACAAACAAAGTGCACCCGATATTAAACCCGCTCTTTGTGTATTAATCTCCTCCCAAAAAGATTTGCACCTCTGTGATAAGACCTCTGCAGATATCTTTTATCAACTTCCAAATTGTTTTAAAAATGAATATCCCGGGTTTATAGATCTTTTTTTTAAAAACAGAAAAATAATCCCCTGGTTCCCTTCTGTTTTAATAGGGGAAAACTATACTGCTGCGGTAAATTTTCTTAAACAGGTGCAACCGGAACTTATTGTAACAAATAATACCGGCATCGCTTATGAAGCCTGTAAAAAAGGAATCCCCTGGATAGCCGGCCCCTTTCTTAACATTGTCAATTCATTCAGCCTTTTATGTTTAAAAGAGAATTTCAATAGTTATGGTTCATTTATTTCAAATGAAATCAGCAGAAATCAGATAAAAAGCATTATTAAGCCTGAGAATTTCAAACTGTACTACAGTATCTATCATCCCATTTCACTGATGACCAGCAGGCAATGTTTACATCAGCAGGTTATTGGATGTGAAAAAAGCAGCATTGATGAGGACTGTATTCAAAAATGCCAGAAATCTTCATCTATTACAAATTTAAACAAAGTTCCATTATTTATTAAAAAATCAAAGGGCAACTATCATTGTATCTATAACAATAACAATTTCTTGAACACAGATATCGTCACTGATTTACCGGATGTTTTTTCCAGTTTTTTCATTGACCTGAGGGATATAAAAACCGAAACCAAAATAGGGATGGATAAATCCGGAATAATAGAGCTTTTTGAACAACTCCTGAATGGAGATCACGATTCAAAAAATGAACTTGAACAGATGATTCATCCTTCAACCAACGCCCAATATACAAAAGGAATTTAACAAAAACAAATTCTTTTCAAGTTCTCTAATATGAGTTAAAATCATATATATTGTTGATCTGAAAAATGTTTGAAAAAGAGGGAATAAGGTATTGAATCCAACTGATATTAATGATCCTGAATATTTTCATGGAGTGATTGACTGCCAGCTTGCATGTCCGGCACACACCCCTGTACCGGAATACATAAGGCTGATCGCTGAAAAAAAGTATGCGGATGCCTATATGATCAACTGGGAATCAAATGTTTTCCCGGGTATCCTGGGCAGGATATGCGACCGGCCCTGTGAGCCGGCCTGCCGGCGAGGCCGGGTTGAGGAGAAGGCTGTTGCCATCTGCCGTCTGAAACGGGTGTGTGCTGACAATAAAGAGGATGTGTCTGGTCTCATGCCTGGCCGTCTGCCTGGCGTTTCAAAGAAAAAAAATGGAAAAAAAATAGCGCTTATCGGCGGCGGACCAGCCTCTCTCACCGTGGCCCGGGACCTTTTGCCGATGGGATACCAGATTGATCTCTATGATGATCAGGCCTCAGCCGGCGGTTTCGTCAGAAGTCAGGTGCCGTCTTTTCGGCTGCCTGAAAAAGTTCTGAATGAAGAGGTCAACGCCATTCTGAATATGGGGGTGACCACCCATTTAAAGACCTATATCTCAAGCCTGAAGAAATTCCTCACCAGGGGGTACGATGCCATTTTCATAGGTACTGGTGCGCCAAGAGGCAGAGATCTTGACCTGCCGGGCAGACAGGCCGGAAAACAGTTTATCCACATCGGTATCCAATGGCTTGCCAGTGTTCAGTATGGGCACATCAAAAAATCAAAAAAGATCACACTGGTGATTGGCGGTGGTAATACTGCCATGGATTGCTGCAGGACTTCCCGGCGGCTTGGCGGCAAAGAGGTAAAGGTCATTATCCGGGGAGCCCGTGAAAACATGAAAGCCTCCCCCTGGGAGATTGAAGATGCCATAAGGGAGGATATCCCGATTCTGGAAAACCTTAGCCCCATCGAATTTGTCATGGAAAATGGCCGGTTGAAAGGAACGATGTTTCAGCGCCTTCAGGCGGACAGTGATGGTGATCAGGAAACGGTTTTCATCCCCTGCGACGAGGTACTGCTCGCAGTAGGTCAGCAAAATGCCTTTCCCTGGATTGAAAAGGATACTGGCCTGGTTTTTGATGATGCCGGACGTCCCCGGGTAAATAAAATTACCTTTCAATCGGATCTGGCACATGTTTTTTTTGGCGGCGATGCCGCCTTCGGGCCCAAAAACGTTATTACGGCAGTGGCACACGGCCATGAGGCAGCCATCTCCATTGATCTTTACTGCAATGGCAGGGATCTGGCTCAAAGGCCACTTCCGTTTACAACCCTTGCCGGCCAGAAGATGGGGATGAAAGACTGGATGTATAATAGCGCCGTGTCCGGTGAAGAACGGCAGAATGTTCCCATGGCGCCAAAGGTGAAGTCCATTAAGGACCGGCTGATGGAAGTGGAACTCGGGTTTAACCCCAAAATCGGTCTCAAGGAATCCCTGCGCTGTCTGAACTGCGATGTTCAAACCGTTTTTAATGTCAAAGAATGTATTGAATGCGATGCCTGTGTGGATATCTGCCCCACCACCTGTATTAATTTTCTTAAAAACGGCCCGGAGGAAGATCTCAGATCACGGCTGTCAATGCCGGCGAAAAATAAGTCCCAGCCGCTGTATGTGTCGGATGTCCTTCCCACGGGAAGGGTGATGGTCAAGGATGAGGATGTCTGCCTTCATTGCGGACTCTGCGCGGAAAAGTGCCCAACAGCAGCCTGGGACATGCAGAAGTTCACCTATAAACCGCCAAAAGCAGGGCAACGATGAAAAAACTGAACTCTATAAATGATTTTGTGATCCGGTTTGCCAATGTAAATGGTTCCGGCTCGGCCAGCGCCAACAACCTGTTTGCTAAAGCCGTCTTCCGACTGGGCATTCCCGTCAGTCCTAAAAATATTTTTCCGTCCAATATACAGGGCCTGCCGACCTGGTACGAAGTCCGGGTCTGCGAAAAAGGGTATCTGGGCCGAAGAGGCGGGTATGATTTTATCGTTGCCGTTAACGGACAGACCCTGAAAAAAGATTATGAGGATCTTTGTTCCGGGGGGTATTTTTTTTATGATTCCACCAAATCCCTGACCCAGGATTACACGCGCACAGATATCACATTGATCGGTATGCCATTAACCGACATCTGTAACCGGGAAATCGACAATCCCAAGCTCCGGCCATTGCTTAAGAATATCATCTATGTTGGGGCTCTGGCCTATCTGCTGGACATGGATTTTCCCATCCTGACCGATTCCATCGCCAGACAGTTCAGCAAAAAACCCAAGCTGGCAGAACCCAATATCCGGGCGCTTAAGCTGGGGCGTGAATATGCATCCGAGCATTTTGCCCACACCTGCGCGCTTTCGTTGAAGCGAAGCGATAAGCTGGCCGGTCATATTCTGATCGACGGCAATAGTGCAACAGCCCTGGGGGCTTTGTATGGCGGTGCAACCGTTGCCGGATGGTACCCCATCACCCCGTCCACTTCCGTGATCGAGGCCTTTGACAAGTTTACCCGTCAATATCGGATGGATGAATCAGGCAAAAGAAAGGCCGCCATTATTCAGGCTGAAGATGAATTGTCCGCCATGGGAATTGCTCTGGGGGCCTCCTGGAGCGGTGCCCGGGCCTTTACTGCCACATCCGGTCCAGGTGTGTCCCTCATGACCGAACTGCTCGGCCTGGCGTATTTTTCAGAGATACCCGTTGTACTGATTAATGTCCAGAGGGCCGGGCCCAGTACGGGAATGCCCACTCGCACGCAGCAGTCGGATGTCCTTGCCTGTGCCTATGCTTCCCACGGTGACACCAAACATGTCCTGCTTTTCCCCTGTGACCCAAAAGAATGCTTTGAAATGACGGCAAAAAGCTTTGACCTTGCGGACAGACTCCAGACACCCGTGATTGTCATGAGCGATCTTGACCTTGGCATGAATGATCACGTCTGCATGCCCATGGAATGGGACGATACCCGCAGATACGACCGGGGAAAGGTCCTTGACAAAGCCGCTCTTGATTCCATGGCCCGGGACTGGGGGCGGTATCTTGATTCAGACAATGACGGCATCTGTTATCGAACCTACCCGGGAACCCACCCGGAAAAAGGGGCCTATTTTACAAGAGGATCATCCCATGATGAATATGCCGCTTACACAGAGGACACGGATGCATATAAAAGATGTATGGAGCGGCTGACCCAAAAATTTGAGACAACCAGAGATCTTATGCCGGCACCCCATATACAAATCAACGCAAAGGCGGGCAAGCTGGGTGCTATCTTTTACGGCTCCACTACCCATGCGGCCAATGAGGCCATTGAGCAGCTCCGTGCAAAGGGCATTGTCTTGAACAGCCTGCGGGTACTGGGCTTTCCATTTAAGGATGAGGTCCGCAAGTTTATTAACCAACACGATCAGGTTTTTGTTATTGAACAAAACAGGGACGGTCAGATGCGAACCCTGCTGATCAATGAATTGGATCTTCTGCCAAGCAAGCTGATTTCAATCGCCCATGTTGACGGTACGCCCATTGATGCCCTGTCCATAACCCGGTCCATTGAAGCTCTGTTGATTGACGCGCCCAAACCAAAGACCCCCAAAGGAGGTGCTGCATGAATTCCCACCGCCCTGTTTTCCGCCATCCCAATCTTCCGAAAAATGATCTCGGGTATACTCGCCGCGATTATGAAGGCTTAGATTCCACTCTCTGTGCCGGATGCGGCCATGATTCAATCACCAATGCCATCATCCAGACCTGTTTCGAGCTGTCCATCGAACCGCACCGGGTAGCCAAAATGTCCGGTATCGGTTGTTCCTCCAAATCACCGGCATATTTTCTTGGAAAATCTCATGGGATCAATGCCGTCCATGGCCGGATGCCCTCTGTTGCCACGGGGGCCAATATGGCCAACAAGGATCTGCTGTATATCGGCGTTTCCGGAGATGGCGACACGGCCTCCATCGGTATGGGACAATTCGTCCACATTGTCCGGCGAAATGTGAATATGGTTTATATCGTTATGAACAATGGGTGTTACGGCCTCACCAAGGGTCAGGATTCAGCAACCGCGGACAAGGGTTCATCCAGCAGGAAAGGAAGGCCAAACCCATTTGAAGCCATTGATTTGTGCGAAACTGCGGTTCAGATGGGGGCCGGTTTTGTGGCCAGGGGATTTTCCGGTGACAAAGAACAGCTTGTGCCTCTGTTAAAAGCGGCCATGGGGCATAGAGGCTTTGCCCTTCTTGATGTGATCTCCCCCTGTGTAACCTTTAACAATAACCCTGCATCCACCAAGAGTTATCATTGGGCCCGTGACCATATGGAGGCAACGGCCACCTTTGATGTTATCCCATTCAGGCAGGAGATCACCACAGACTATGAAGAAGGTGCCACCCAGAATGTCACCCTTCATGACGGCAGTGTTATCCGTCTGCATAAAACTGACAATTCCTTTGATGTGACCCAAAGACTGTCTTCCCTTGAAGCCATGGAACAGTGCCGTGAAAAAGGACAGATCCTCACTGGAATCCTTCACGTCAACGAAACGCTCAAGGACACCCATGATATCCTCGAGACCACAGACAACCCCCTGAACGCTCTGACGGAAAAGGATCTGTGTCCGGGAAATCACGTATTGGCAAAAATCAGTGAAAATTACAGATAGATTCTACAGCGGTGGTGCCGGCATGGCCACTCTAAGAAGCCACATCCACCGCCAGCTTGAATTTTCTGTCAATATCTATGGATTCATAAAAATAACTATGGTATAAAGTCCTTATATATTTTTAGCTAAAAAAATTCAGCCAATGCTCTTTTTTTAAGGAATCATAATGAACAAGGAATCAAAGTATGTTGTGATTTACATGGGTATCATAATAACCCTTTCTATATGGTCCCTTAGCCTAGTGGGGGCATTCAAATTACCCAACTACCTCCTTTATGATAGTTTTGTTAAACTGTCCCCTTTAAAGCAAAGTGCTTCAAAAAAAACGATTCTTATTGAACTTACCTCTGAGCAGGAGAAGAGTGCGAATAAGGTTTGGATAACTCTTTTGAATGAGTTGGATACAGTGGGTGCCCGACAGATAATTTTTTCTTTCTTCCCTTCCGGGGCATCAGGAGAATTCTATGATAAGGCTGTTTCAATGGGCAATGTCATTTTTGGCCGCCAAAAACTTGGGGAAAAAGAAAGGGAGGGTGACCATTTATTTGAACCTATTCCCCCCCAAGCGCAAGATAAAAAGATTATTACGGCACCCTATGACCTCCCTCCAAGCAATTATGGTGTTCATAGGTTTGAAACCGCTTATTTTGAAATCAACAAAGCAAAAACTCCCAATTTCCTTGTGGTTGCTGCTGCAATGAGAAATGGTACCGAACTATCTATTGATTATCAATTTTCAGTTAATTTCATCGCAACAACTGAAAAATTCCCGAATATTGACTTTAAAAGGGTATTGTCAGGCAATATGGTTACGGAACTGGTTCGTGACCGAAGTGTTATCCTGGGATTAAAAAAAGCAAAAAATTCCTTCGGCATTCAGACACCTATCCATTCAGACGTCAATAGTATCTCCTTGGTTGAATATAATGGATATGCGTTTGATACACTAATTGACCAGAAAATGATTAAGTGGCCTATCCCTTTAATAACAGTATTATTCATCATTTTAGTCGCCTTTGGGGGACTGATTGCTTATCCACTGTTGGGAGAAACCATTGCCCTGATGGTTGCAGGTTTATTTTTCATACTCTCCATTATGTCTAGCTGGCTTGCATTATCCTACGCTCTACTGTGGCCACCCCTTTTTGAAATTCTTGTGACCGAAGTTATCGTTCTGGTTTTCATATTTTCAAGAAAGTATGCCTTAAAAAACAGTCTCGCAAAAGAGATGATATTAACCAAATCAATTCAAATTAAAGAACGATTTTCCCCCACAGGCTTTTATGAGTCAAAAGAGTATTGGTCCCGGATTATCAATATGATTAACCATACGCTGAACCTTGAGCGTGTAATTTTCCTTGATAAAGTAAAAAATGACCACCGGGTAAAAGAAATTATTGCCCTGAACACTTCGATTGACGGTATAAAGGAACAACGTAGAGACTATGAAAGAGAACCATATTCCAATGCCATTATAGAGAATAACCCGATTCAAATTAATTCTTATTTCAAATCGGTCAAAGAAACCGATCAGCAATATATGGTGCCGCTTCTTTTTGAAGGCCAGGTTCAGGGATTCTGGGCCTTTGTAATTTCACCCAGCCAAATTGAGGATATATCCAGTTTGCTTCCCACAATCAAACGGTTTGCCGTGGAGATAGGAGAGATACTCTATAAAAGAGACAAATGGCGCCTTGAGCAGGCAGGCCAGAAGAAACTGATAAACAAAGTGCTACGCCTTGAAGCCAAAGAGGATCTTTATCAAAAAGTCAATAACATTATCAGTATGCTTGGCCACCGGCTATCCATTTTGGATCTTGTTTTTAATTCCATCGAATCTGCCATAATTGTGTATGATATTTTCGGGCAGGTGATCCATGTCAATCAAGGCATGTCCAACATTTTAAAAACAATGAACATCACATCATTTAAAATGAGCGCATTAGATCTGGCTGTTCAACTGACGGATCATAGCGTCCTGGAGATGCGAACGATGTTCAGTCAGACAATAGTCCACCATGATATATTAAGCCTGCCTGTCACTATACCCAACCAGAAAAAATCATTCCTTCTTTCCATCCGCCCCTTAATCGGAGAAGAAAAAAGTTTCAATCAGGATGAGGCCTATCCGTTTGATCTTCATGGTATGTTTTTTGAAATGATAGATGTAACCGATATCAAAAACTCAAGCACACTGAAATCAGATCTTTTTGATCGTAGCAATGCCCATCTTAAAGATGGTGTCGAGTCCATAACAAACGTATGCATGATGCTGGAAGATGATCAAATGATTGGTGAACAGAAAAAAGAACTCATTAGCATTTTGAATGTCAAAAAAGATGGTATCCTTAATTTTATTGATGAGTTAAATGATTATATGAAAAAGGATGTGTTTTCTGGATCTTATCAACTGTTTCCTGTCAGTGCGCTAAAGATTATCAATGATTCCATTCCCCCATTGAAAGAAGTGGCTGACAAAAGAAGCATCACTTTTGATGTTATGCCAAAAAATATTATAGAGTCAGTTTTGGCCAAACCAGGAGATCTGAAAAAACTGTTTGCATCAATGATTTCAATACTGCTTCAGGATGCCTATGATGAAACAGTCATCCATATTAAAATAGAGATCCGGGAGCATCATATTCTTTACAGCTTATATAACTCAGGGTATGGAATGCCGGATGAAGATTTTCAGCGATATTTATCTTCACATCATTTGTCCAGCTCCAAGGCGTATAAAGCGATCAATCAGATTTATCCAAAAATAGCGTTATGGAAAGGGGATCTAACAGGTAAAAGTGATGTGGGAAAAGGCATTGAATTTCATTTGCTATTGAATAAATTTGAATAAAGCGACTGAACACAAAACCAAATCAGGGTCAACGTATAAATTATAGTTCCTGGTTGCATTAGAAGAGGTAACGGACTGATATTCCAAAATGATTGAATCATTCATATTGACTATTTTCCCCCCCGGTAGCCTGGCAAACTCAGTGACAACGACTGTCTGGCTGGGTGTGTGTGTTACCTGTTTTTTCAATCTAAGACTGGGCTGGGTTTTAAGTGGGCTGGTTGTCCCAGGATACCTTGTTCCGCTTTTGATCATAAAGCCTCTGGCCGCAACCGTTGTTGTATTTGAAGCCATTATCACCTACTTTCTGGTCTGGTTTTACTCAGAGTATCTTTCAAAATTAGGGTTATGGAATAGTTTTTTTGGAAGAGACCGTTTTTTTGCGCTGCTACTGGCCAGTATTATTGTCCGGCTACTTTTTGATACAATCCTTCTTCCCCTCTCAGGTGAGTATGTTACAAGGACATTTGGCATCATTTTTGATTATCGCAATAATATGCATAGTTTTGGCCTTATTGTGGTTGCCCTGCTTGCCAATCAGCTTTGGAAACCTGGATTCAGAAAAGGGGCTTTCCAGGTGTTTATAACAGTTCTTACCACCTATCTGCTGGTCCGTTATGTTCTCATTGATTTTACAAATTTTAATATGGGAAATATCGTTTACATGTATGAGGATATTTCCTCCTCAATGTTAGCCAGCCCTAAAGCCTATATTATTCTTTTAACAACTGCCATTGTTGCATCCCGAATGAATCTTCGTTACGGATGGGACTATAGTGGCATTCTGATACCGTCGTTACTGGCATTGCAGTGGTATCAGCCGACAAAACTGGTGTATACATTCCTGGAAACCTTTATTATTTTGTTTTCAGCCTCCACTATCCTGCGACTTCCTTTTTTTCGGGATGCCAATATGGAAGGCGCTCGGAAAACGCTTCTATTTTTTAATGTCGGCTTTCTTTATAAAATAATGCTGGGCTGGATCATCGCCTGGTGGTTTCCCAAAATAAAAGTGGTTGATTTTTATGGATTCGGGTATTTATTGACAACGCTGATTGCCATAAAAATGCACGATAAAAACATTGCGGTAAGAATGACCCGGGCGGTAGTGCAAACATCGCTTGTTGCTGTCCTGGCGGCAAGCTGTATTGGTTTTGCAATGACCTATATCCCAAACATCCTATCTTTAAATGCACAATATTCGGTTCAGCTTCCCGCCATCAAACGAGAAGTTGGCAATAGAAGCTTGATTGATGTGATAAAAGAGGACAAGGTCAAGCTGTTTACCTCTTTGAAAAAAAATTCTTTTGTAGCGCCCCTGCCAAAAGAAATGGAAATATTTTCAGAAGCACTCAAGTTTATTGAACATTATATAGACTTCAGGGAAATCAGCTCTCTGGAAAATGCGGAAAAGCTCTTGAGCCTTATTAATTATGCCCTGGCAAGGGTGGAAAATAATTATATCTACCTCTTTGAAAATGAGCCGCGCAAAGGATGGGGAAGTTATGTGTTCAATATCGATTTTAAGAACCGGATGGTACTGGAAGTACCGGTCCCCCTTGACGAATGGGGTGTTCTTGAAGCCGGAACATGGCTGTTTACCTCTTTGAATTCCAAGGCATTTGCCATTGGTGGATCCGGTCAGAAAACCAACGATAATAGAGCCTCGGATATTTTGCAGAACCATTCAACATTGTTTTCCATATTCCAACAGTTCTTTTCCAATACCAATATTCTTCAGATAAGAGGCCATACCTCTAAAAGCATCGAAGCGCTGACAGGCATAAGATCTGCCCCGGGGTTTCGAGACAAACCTGCTATCGATTCTATCCTCTGGATAAAATCTTCATTACCGGTTGGACTTGATCTTGTGTTTTTGGAAAAACTTTTGGGGCCTTTCCAAATAGAGTGGGAAAATTCGCCCTTCAACAACACACTCCGAGATAAGACCAGCGCGGGTTTTGCTGAGTTAATGCTGAACAGGCACCATATTAGGGATTTAATGTTTAAAACACCCTTTGAAGGCATTACTCTCCCGGTTGAAATCAGGGAACAAAGTATAGTGGGATACCTTCAGGACTGGCTGCTCAGAGGAAAACAAAAAATATCAAAAAAGGGCTCTAATCTGTATCGGGTGCCAAGATTTGAAGAACTTCTCTTTTTTGATCATGAGATTTTGACTCCGCTTATAAACATTTCCCGGGAATTATACTCGGATACGGGATGGACCCTGAATGCTGTAAGCGAATTAAAAGTGTTAAACGCCTCGGCAGCCGTCATGGGGTATGAAGTCATCCAGTATCACCATAAAACATCAAATCAGGATTATCTGATTTT
This sequence comes from uncultured Pseudomonadota bacterium, assembly GCA_937880875.1. Lineage (GTDB taxonomy): Bacteria > Desulfobacterota > Desulfobacteria > Desulfobacterales > Desulfobacteraceae > Desulfobacula. Next base: position 24,942 of record CALGRI010000197.1, on the reverse strand, counting down.
ATCGGAAAGAGAGGACCCGACTACCCAAAGATTCTGGGGAAGTTATATCTTTCGCCTTGGCCCTTCAGCCCCCTACCTGATACAAACGCCGCGGCCATTATCTGAAGTGAATGTTTTTGAATATTCTGTTGCACTTTTTGAACGCATCAAGGCCAATTGTCTGATGATAAGCACGGCCCACCCGTTAACCAATCAGGATGGAACCTCTGATATCATAAAGATGCAAAATAAAGAAAGCCTGTACTCACTTGTCAGCCAGGTAATAGTTAGAGAGTATGGGAAAGAACCATTGATGATCGTTCAGTGCAGGGCACTTGGGTTTAAACCAGATCTTCCTTTTCTGGATATTGATGCGCTGTTATCCTTCCGATCAGGTGTCAAGCTTTTCAGCCAAATGGATCCACTGGCCCATGACCTGATCGATTCTTTGAAAAATGATGGGCTAAGTGTTAAGTTAGTGGACGGATCAAAAGCCACTGCAGGATATGAGGTCGGGGGAATTCCCCAGGCAATGTACCTGGATCAGGCCCTGAATAAAGAATTTACTATTATCTGGTTGTCTCCCCTGCTAAGAAGCTATTTCAGGCAGCAAACAGGAAATAGTATACATGAGAACCAATTTCAGGCCCTTGGGATAACCACAGTTGAACAAGACCTTTTCACCACAATAGATATCAACAAAAAACACTATTTTTATTTGTCTGATCTGTATAAAACTCAAATGCAGTCGTATATTGAAACCCATGATATTATTGTACTTGAAAATATCATGCATCAATGGCCACAATTAAGTTATAAAAGAATTATTGATCTGAATTCAAAACAAAGTTTCTTACTTGTATTCCAAAAACCAGACAGATTAGCAGCGGTTATCAATCTGTTTCCAAGAGACATCGGCAGCAAGTTTACCATGGATGCCACCCAGATGGATCCTATGAAAATGTCAGATTATATTTATGGAAGAATTTCATGGTTGGAGTGGAAAAAATAGTGAAAAAATGCCTAATGAAAGCAGGAATTACAATGTTGATCATATCGGTTTGCTATACAAACGTATTCGGGTTTGATCAACTTTTCAATGAGTTAAAACAAAACTTTCTAAAGCATTTGAAAAACCCGGAGGCAAGTATCAGCTTGTGTTACAAGGTGGAAAAGAACAAATGGACTGATTTCCATCTTCCCCGGGCAACTGATAGAGTAAAGATCATAACCAACGCCAATATATCCAAACAAGCACCCTATGATCCCGAGACACCAATGAATTACGCTCTGGAATTCCAATTGTGCGACAGGAAAGACAATATCATTAGATCAGGGCAATACCACCAAAATACTAAAATCAGCCAATATAAAGGTAAATCAGAAAATAATAGCCAAACTGCCAGTTACTATTTTAAAGAACCCCTTACCCCTGCCGACGGAAGAGTTGTTATTCTGGATTTCAATGAGATTCCAGACACTGAAGATTTAAAAATGCGATTCCGACTGGTGAGTCACGATTCAATTATCTCTGATGTGGTTATGCGGCTCTATTTGCCTGAAATTACACCAGAGAGTAATTTAAAACACATGTGGAAAAGAACCGGGAAAGAAAAAAGAGAGCGTCTTTCCAGTTTCAACATTTATCCCCAGGAATTACTAACAGAAAGCGAGCAGATTAATCTCATACGTCAGACCTGGCGGCCAATGGCTCCCCATGGATCTGACGGTATTAATTATGTGTCACGCAAGCTCTATGTCATTAACGAAATGGAAGGATCTTCGTTTCAGCAGACCGATTTCCAGAGAGGTGCACTGATTGATAAATCGTTCAGGGTTACCTTGCCCATACCTGAACAGGGAATGCAACTTAAATTCCTGTTCTCTGAACTCCAAACCCGATCAGGCGATGAGCCACCTTCAATCAAGTTAAAATGGTTCGGTAAAAAGCTCAAAACAGATGAGTGGTGCATTCCATGGGATAAAGATGAAACCGTATTTCAACAGTATATACCCGGTGGGATTATAGAATTGACTTCTGACCAGCAAGTCACTGCTTTGATATACCAGATTGATGCCGACCAAGAGATTGATATTACCCCGGAGCCCCTTTCTGCGCGAGCATTTGTCCTGGATCAAAACGATCATCTGACCTACAGAATTTCCCATGTTAAAGATCTGTATACTCCTTTCAGGGCAAGCTTCAGAAAGCGAGTAACCGAAGGGGCCCTTGGCAGCGAAACGATTCAATATACTTTGCTTGATTCAAATGCCATCGAGATTAAAAAAGATAAAATTCAGGTTGACCTGACCCCATCCTTTTATGATAGTATAATTGAACAGAAAAGCCGGGTTATATTATCGGATCCTGTTTCTTTATATTTCAAGCTTCCTTCAAAGGTTGCCTATATCCGTTTTTCATCTTCAGGTCCAATGCTTATAAATGCCTACAACAGGCCGCCTCAAATGGTTAACTTGACCCATGTGCCTGAAGATTATTATAAAATTACAAATAAAGAGGATAAAAAGCAGACATCATGGTTTCCTATAAGCCCCTTGGAATTCAGTGATCTTCTCAAATTGCAGAGATCTATTTTAATGAAGCTACAGTATCGGCCCCCGGACCTAAACGATGATCTCTCTTCTGGTAATTTTATTTGGGAATCTTTTGAATCCAGGGACAATGGAAAAGGACATTATCTGTTGACCCCTTCTGAAACCAAACAATATCAGCGGGATGCTTCACTGATTTCAAATTATAAAGAAATCCCTTTAAATAAGCCTATATCAATCAACTTTAAATCCCAAGGTCCTCTGAAAGTAATGCGGCCCAAGATGATTTTTTATCAAAAAAACCAGTCTCGCCCTTTTACTATCAAGATTACAAATGATGGTCGAGACTATTTTAAAAAAGACCTGATCGGCTCAACAGGTGTCTTGATTCTTCCGCCGGTAGCAGCAGGAAAGCATCTGATCACACTCACGTCTTCTGGAACCATCAAACCTTTTTTAAATTTGATCAATTCCAAAGATGCTGGCTATAATTTAAGATTTGCCTCCAGCTTAACCCGAAAAGGGATAATGCTGGACTATACCAAATTTTCCAATGATGATGAAAATTTATCTCTGGCGCTATTTTTTTCCCAGGAGAACCAGGCACCGGAACGATTGATATTCTCCATTGAGATTCAAGGTGAGTCTTTGACGGATGACGGCCCTTTTAGCAGTTTTACACTCCTGAAAAGGCGCTATAGTGTAAGGCCTGATAATAATGGTCCTGTTTATGTGCTGAATTCATCTATCCCCATATTGGGGTCATGGCAGAACTGTTTCTTTCCGATACGTTCAGACCTGAAACCCGGCAGATACAAGATTAAGATAGTTCTTGAGCAAGGCCCTGAAGGATATATCGTTCCCTATCGGGTGACCCCCGGTGTGTACCCTGAGCGAAAACTGATGTGGGAGCAGAAACTATAATGTCAAAATCTATAAAATGGATTTTTTTTCTACTGATCTTTTTTTTACTACAGACCCCCCTGTCTTTTTGCAGTAGCGGGTATACACTTATGGAAAGTTGTCTGAACCAGTCAAGAACAAAAAAGAATTTTGTATCGCCCTCCCGGGAAGAGTTGCAAACAGCACAACAGTTGTTTTACAAATTATTTAAAGGAGAACGCGAAAAAAATTTGATCCAAAGTTGGAAAGAATTGAATTTTTCCATGAAGGAGATGGTATGGGAAAATAAACTCTACACGCTGATAATGGAAGATGATGAAAGTAGAACCGGAAGGGGGCTTTATGTTTTTCCCAAAACACCTCAAAAGAATTCTGTACTGATGATACCCCACGGACTGCATGATTATTATACCGATAAGATAGGCATCCAATTAACCCTTGAAGGACAGTTTTCTGCCACTGCATTCAATACTGTTCACCGCTATGGAAATCGGTCCCAAAAAGCGCTTCCTGACGAGCGAACTTCTCAGCAGGAAGTATCCACCGCAGCAGATGAAACCTGGGATATGACGCAACTTCCTGATACCTATTTTACCGCATTCACAACAGCTTTTGCCACTGCGTTTCCAAAGGGAACCCTTATACAGCTTCATGGATTCTCAAAAAATAATAGAAAAACTCCGAAAGGTAAGAATTCCGACTTTATTATCAGTTCGGGAACACGAAAAATAACCGCCCAGGTCAAACAGTTCATCAATTGTCTGAAAATGGAAACTCCCAACAGGATTTGTGTATATCCTGATGATGTTTTGGAGCTTGGAGGAACTCGGAATATTACAGGTTCTGTTCTTCGCTCTTTAGGCCATCAAGGGTTTCTTCATATCGAAATGGAACTGTCAATCCGTAAAAAATTAAAAGATGACCCCATGATGAGAGAATCATTTTTAAAATGTATCGAGGTGCTTTAAAGGTATGAAAATAATGAGCAGACTTCTTCTGATCCCTTTTTGGGGGTCAATCGTTTTTTTTTCATTCATGATCCCCAGTTATGCTTCTGTGGATGAGATGCAGTTGACCCTTTTAAACCAGTATGAACTGCCTTTGAGATGGGATAATATCGAAGGGGGAGAGCAGTTTATCTCCGGGCCTGCGCCCCGGTATAATTCTAAATATGATATGCATATGATACATCTTGATCCTGGAATGGAAATTAAAATAAAAATTCCCGAAAGAAAGATGCTCAGAATTATATCATCTGATCGCAACCATACACTCGATCCTTTAAAAATTTCCACTTCCAATGGAACCGGTCTTCATGCGTTCCTTCCCTTTCCAATGAGCCCGGACAAACTTTCCGGCCTGATTATCCCTGATACGGATGACCCGGCAATTTGTAAAATTTTTCTTCCGGAAAATGGGGAAGCACCCATAGACATTGCCTTGTTTCTCTCACGGCAGGAAACCCTGGGCGCGCTGGCTCCCAGCAGAACGCTGCTCCCACTTGAAGGAAAGTCTGTCTGTGTTCGACAGGACGAGACGGCCCGAGCCGAACGATTCTGGCGCTTGACTACAGGCAGACCGGGTCGACTCTCTGTGAAGGGCCCTGCCAGAATAACCATTGAAAACCGTCTGTTATACTCGAATCTGGAACCCTCCCGAAGAATACGCTACTGTTTAAAGGTATTGATGAATGGCCAGGTGCACACCGCCTTGAATTTTGAAACTGTACCAGAAATCTCAAAACTCCTCTTCATAGATAACAAGCATTCTGTCTGGGGAAGGTCCAAATCATCTTATTTAAACATTCCAAACGGTGATCATACGATTGACATCCTTTCAAATTCAGATGTTATTCTGCGTATTATGAAACAGGATGTTTCAGGTTACCTGTTTGCTGAATTCAACTCACCGGAATCTTATCAAACGAGCATGGAAAAAGTTTTTTCCCAAAATTTAGTTTACACCCCCCCGGACAAAATTTCTGATGTGATCAAAAGTAATCAAACATCTCTCTCGGAAATGGAAACCATATCTCAACAAATGGTACGTGATAACCGTAGACCCCAGAGCGGACTTTCAGGTGCTTTCCTGATGGAGCAACAGGCTAAAAAACGACCGGATGCCCCTCAAATAAAGAGAGTAGCAACGGATCTATATGATGCCCATACGTTTTTTCGTAATCTTTTACCAACCATCAAGCCGGATAATGGTTCTCAAAAAAATATCCGGTTTATACTTCCCAGACTCAAACGTTCAGGCGACTCGCACATGGTTGTGGCACAGCAGCATGCAGATAGTTTATACAGTATGGTTCAGGAGGGGTCTTTCCTGAATATACCCCATGATGAGTTCCATCCACTGGTTTATACCATTCCCGGAAGGGTGGCACCTTCCACGCTTCGAATCATACTCCCTCCCCAGGACTCTCCTGGGAATTTTTTCATAAAATTTAACAACAAAAGCCCCCTGCAGTTCACCGTTGAATCTGACTATGAATTGCCTCAAGACCAATTCAGGGTCACTCCGGCCGAAGCAGGACTGGCACTTCATCAGATCTCCCAACAATCTTCAGAACCTTCCCTTGCACCGGGGACCTATATAAAACCGATTTTTTTTGAACTTGCCCTTCCACCAGAAGTTGATGGATTTATCCTATGGGGAGAGGAATCCTTTAAAGGGATGGCAGCGGTTCAATACCTTGATTCACTGACCTACCAGATGTCTGAACCCGAATATCTTCAGGCCCTTAAAATTGAAGGTTCACCCCATCGGCTCTTTTCTGAGTTTGCTACTCAGCTTTCTTCCGGTCAAGTTCCTGTATTGAATGATGTTAATGCAATTTCGGAAGGGATCGAATTAAATAACCTAAAAAGCTCTTGGACATCGCTTATTCGTAAAATACGTTCAGATTATTCAGTGTTTAGCGCTCCCCAGAATAGCCCGTTACCTGATCCCCTTGCAATGCTTTCAAAAAATCAGATCGACAAATCCATCAAAAGAGCCCAATATCTGGAAGATCATAATCAACCCCTTCCAGCCCTGGAAAAATGGTCGGAACTGTTCCATAATACAACAGGATCGGTGCACAATACCGCATCCTTTAAAATGGTCGATCAATTGATAGCACTTGGAGAAACCTATCTTGCAGAGTCTTTCCTGAAACAGGTATTTCTCAAATCTGAAAAAAATGTCTCTGATCAAGCCTTTGAACGACTGGTTTCATTTTATCAGGAAGGAGGGTCAAACAGCCAACTGACCTCACTTTATTCTGCAAGGGCGGTAATGTATCCAACTCCGGATCATATTCTGGATCTTTCAGAACAATTGCTTGAGGAAGGATCTTTTTTAAATGCACTGATGCTGGCGTCCCTGCTTCCTTCCTCCATGAAAGCAACAACGACTCTTTTAAAGGCCGCGGACGTTCTGGGCTGGTTTAAAGTGTCTGAAGATCTTATCCATAGATTAAGCGATCCTGAAGAGAAGGCATACTGGAATTCTCTGGGATTGTTGTATCAATCGAAATATAATAAAGCCTTGGAAACACTGGGATCTGCCCGAGAGCAGGGAAACCTTCTTAAAACTGCTGTTGAAGAAGGCTTAAAAATTAAAGAAAAACTTCTATCCAACGATGAAAATCAAATAATTCAAGGGATATTGGAATGGGAATCATGGTATTCCAATCTGCCCGTTGACTACTACTGGCAGAATGAATCCAATTCAGTTGTCGATTATGATGGGAGTGTGACTCTTTACAACCCGCCAAGAGATCTTTACTCAACCGCCTTTCGTGCCACACCATCCACACCTGTTAAAGCAAAGTTTTATGGTCCTTTAAAGCTGAAGGTTTCAGTCAGAGTATTGCATGAGCCGCAGGACAAACTGCCCGTTAATGGGTGGTTTAACATTCGAAACAACCATGAAAATCATATGGTTCCCATTGTAAATAATCTTCCTGTGCAGGGGATGGTAATCCCTGGCAAAGACACACTAAAACCCGGTCGCAGTATCAGTTATGAAATCACCCTGGATCCCGGAGTAAATGAAATTGAAGTGTACAGCCCCACAATTTCCCTGGTGGCCATGTTTCAAACGCTACGCCCTGGAATACCCCTAACAGGCATTCTGCCGGAACTGACAATGGCCAGCGTTGAAGCCATTCTATCAGGTGACGTTTGGCCAACCCCTCCTCTACTGACTCAAAATCGATACCACTGTATTTTAAATGATTGTTTGAAAATTATCGCTCCTGATCATGGTTTGCAATTTATAGATATGGAACAATTTAGAAACTTCCAGACCCCACACTCTGTAAAAAAAGCGACTGCATCCTGGGGGGAACTGGAAAACAGGCGCCATCAAAAGAGATTGCATGAACAACAAATGACGTCCCCAAAATGGCTGTCACTCGACAATAAGGATAATATTTTCAAAAAAATGTCCCAACTTGCGTTGGCAGCAGATGAAAATTCTGACAATATTTTACAAATTGAAATCGAGGCCCGTCAGTTGTTTTCAAAATATCCCCACATAACTGGCTTAAAGTCCCTTCTGGAACAAATAACCCAAAAAACAACCTGGGAACCGGCCGCCATGATTGAGGCCAACGCAGGAATACAGTTAATCCCTATAACCAAATGGCAGCCGGAGTCAGGTTCGCTTCGCATCCGAAAAGCCCTTCTTCCTGACTTTCCCTTTCAGGAACAGGTCGTTTCAAGGGAAAATGATCTGGTGTTTTTTATGAACAATACCGACCCCATTACCCTGAAAGCTGAAATATCCCTGCTTGACCTTCCCATTTTGCAAAAAGTCCCTATCAAATTCTTTTATCAACTGGATAAACAACCGTTAAAATATGTTGAAATTTTTCCTGAATTTCCGACATACCATCTGGCAGAAACGATTGCAAAGGGGCAACACCGACTGGTAATTGGAATTATGGACAGCTATGCAAACCAATTTTTAAAGGTCAAATTTTGTGAGGCTACGTCTATTAAAGGAAAATGTTCTGATATTCAGCTGGATAAATTGCCGACGAGATCTTTTTATACTGCAACCCATGAAGACCCTGCAAAAATTCAAATTCTGGGACCGGCCTGGGTGCGCATTGACACACTGAAACACAATGATACATGGGTCAGTTATCACTCGATCGATGCAGGGTGGCAGACCCTTCTTCTGAAACCGGACAAAAATGAAACTGAATCCTTGTTCAGAGTCAGCAGGAGGGAATTAAAGCAATCCCCCTCTGAGCAAAAAAGTGTTCGCCCGGTTACTGTAAAGTTTGATCAAGTTCCTGCCCCCTACACAAATTTCGAATCCGCCCCCTCTATGAAAAATGTCTGGTTCAAGGATGTCTATCCTCTGGGCTCTCAGGAAGATGGAACCTGGTCAATGATAATGAGTTATAAAGATCCGTTTCAGACAACAGAAGATAAACAAGAGGGGGAACTCGGCCATTTCTATGAATTTTTAACTACGCATCATTACTATAGCGAAACGCTACCAGGATATTTTGACACCTCATTTCTAAGTCGGTTTAGACATCAGGCCGGCCCCACTATTGGGATTCTGGAAGATTTTTATTATTACCCAGAGCGCTTTCCCATTGGCCTGAATCTGGACGCTCGATTCTATCTGCAGAAACCCAATGCAGATAACTATAGTTTTTTTGAAAACAGCTCCACAGAATATTCTGGCCTTTTAAAGGCAAGACTATTTCAGAAAAGACCTGTTGGTCTAAAATTTTTTCATATTCCCTCTTTTTCCATTTTTGGACGGGTATTGAGTATGAATGATCAAAATGAATATCCTACGTATCTGGTAGATCGTGATATTTTCAGCTCTTATAAAAATGACCATAAAGCAGGTATCACCATTTCGGATTATGCGGGATACAAGCCATGGCTCGATACGGAATGGTTTCTGCAAGGATCGATAAACAGTAATGAAGACCTGAACCTGTTTAATCCTGACAATATAAAGATGCAGATAGGATGGAAGCAGCTTCTGGGCAATTTGCAGGCAAACCTCAAATACGAGCACCGCTATTATTTTTCAGATAGCGACCGGCAAAGTGATGTCACTAGGAATATAATAAATCTGGAATTATCCTGGAATCAATGGATGCTTGATCAGCAAAGATTTAAACTGGCCCTTGATCTTGAACAGGATTTGGACGACAGCGAAAATGCCGTTCTTTTTTCGGTTTCCTGGTTTTTCAGCAATGGTCGCGGTTTAAAAGATATCAGACCCGGAGCGCTTGATTTCTATGAAATTCATAAACGCAACACGCCCTTTAACAAAAATAATTCCATTGAGAATGACTAGACCAGGCGATCCATGAAACAAATAAAACAAGAAATAAAAAAACTATTTGAAATCGAATTATCTCAGTTAAATGATAAACTTTATAAGGAAAAAATCCTTCAACTGACAGAGGAATTATTCACCTGGGATGCGGCTAAAAATGGACTTTCAGAGTTCCCGGAAAAAATCCGACTGTTCTACCAGACCATTGATTTTCTGGTCCATAAGTCCAGAATCGAGCTTGATTTCATACAAGAGTTGCGCCATCTTCGATCTGACTTTAACCAGCGGTTGACGTCATCAAAGACAACAGACGAAAAAAAAGAGCTGACGCTTCAATTTGCTAAAGATTTAGGGGCCTCCACTGCACAGCTCAGAGGTGATAAACACGCCTTTGACCGCTGGTTCGGGTATGATGTTGTGCTTGAACGTTGTGACCGTAAAATCGCCCAGGCTGAATACGATCTTGTGTTCCTACTTAATCGGCTGGGAGTGGTTGCATCAAAGGCTTTGAACAGTATTACCGATGAAAGTGCCCAGGAAAGAATACTCAACCACATAAATATAGCAAAGACATTGAAACCGCTTCTGGTGTTTACCGGTGATGAACGTGTCAGAATAGAAACTTTTCGTTGCCTGGCAAGAATCATCAGAGTCCTTCCCCCCCATATCAAATCCCAAAATATAGAAGAGGAGATTATTACTTTTATCTACCGGGCTTCACTGGATAGTCATCAGCAAATATGGATTCAGTGTGAGGCATTTAACCTCCTGTCATTGCTGGATCAAGATTCTTTTTTCCAGGCCGCCACCCGTCGGCTTTTCAATCCGGTAGGCGGTGACGACTTTTTTGTCCGCAGAAAAGCCATTCAATTGCTGTATGATCATATTGAGAATGAAAAAGAGATAAAAAAGTTTCTGTCAACGATTTCCCGGGACATCAGTCCTTTTGCCAGGCAGGCGGTACCCGTTGTTTTAATACGGTTTCTTGTCAGTCAAAAACCTGGGACAGAAAATGAAGATACCTTCTCTTGGTTAGGGCATATCATGCTCAAAGATATTTCCCCCCAGGTAAGGGCAGCAACCTTACTGGCAATTGCCTCTTCAGCGGATCTGATCACTTCATTTTCTGACAGAGTCTCAAATTTGCTTTTTGACCATCTGTCTATGGAAAAAGATCTGTTTGTCCTCAGGGTTGGGTTCAAAGCGTTATATGATATTGTCGATTGTTTAAAAAGCACGGGGTACCATGAAAAGGCCAATACATTTCTTGAGAAGCAATTTCCAGCGATCATGGAACTTCATATAAAAGGCGAACCATTATCTGTCCGGCGATGGGCCGCCTTGACAAGGGAAAAACTGCTCATTCAAACAAATGATGATGCAAATGCCTTAATGGGAAAATTAAGTGCTATTATTCTCCACATTAAACCCGGTAAAAAAAAGCGGCTTCCCCATTCCTGGTTTAAGGAAATGGACGAAGACAAACTGGGCAGAATTCTGTCCGTTCTTGCCCAGGAAAATTTCAGCCTGAGTCTTAAAAAAGGAATCATTGGAATATACCTTTTCAGGGGAGACCGTTTCGGCTTCAGACTCTGGAGATTTTTATATGAAATTTTTACCCCCTCTCCGGATAAAAGAGAAGGATTCAGTCATATTACCGGAAGAAAATATTCAGGGCATTTAAGGGCCCCATCCGGTATTTGCAGTGAACTGACCCAGACCAAAGTCCCTGGAGAGCCTTTATATTATGAAACTGAATCCGGCTGGAGACCCTATCTTCCGCTGGTCGATGAAGCCTTGTCCTGTTCAAAAACTCTTTTTTCAAAAACACCGGTTAAACTCTTCACTTCGGAAGGAATCACTGAAATGTATTCTCCACATTCTTTATTCCGAAAATTGATTGCCTATCTATCTCTTACTCTGAAGTTCTCGAAATACGCTTCCTTGCGTAACTGGCAAGAAAAGAGCCAATCACAACCAGACAGTTATATAAAGGCCTTGAAAAAATTAGGCTTTCATATCCATTTCAGAGGGTTTAAAACAACAACCCATCAAAAAGATGAAGATCCATCTGTCATGCGCTTCTTTTCGGTTGCGTTTCCTTTCGTAACCCCTGACTTATGGAATCAATTTAAACAATATTTTTTTTCAGTCTATGATAACTCTCTATATGAATTGGGTATTTTTTCAGCAGGCCTTCTTTTTTTCTTCCTTTTTAGAAGCCTCTATCTTAGCTATGCTGTTATACGTGCCAGAAAAAAAATAACGCTGGTTATCGGAGGATGGGGAACACGGGGTAAATCCGGTGTTGAAAGACTTAAAGCGTCCTTATTTGAAGCCCTGGGGCATGGATTGGTGAATAAAACAACCGGATGTGAAGCCATGTTTCTCCATGCCTTTCCCTTTGGAAAAACAAGGGAAATGTTTCTTTTCAGGCCCTATGACAAAGCAACCATTTGGGAGCATCATAATATTCTGTGCATGACTCAAAAATTGAAATCAAAAGTATTCTTATGGGAATGCATGGCGCTGTCGCCTCCTTTTGTTACCATTTTGCAACAACAATGGACCCGAGATGATTTTTCCACCATTACAAATACTTACCCTGATCATGAAGATATTCAAGGGCCTGCAGGAATAAATATCCCTCAGGTCATGGCCAATTTTATCCCACGAAAAAGTGTGCTGATTACGTCTGAAGAGCAGATGCAGCCGATACTGACCCAGGCTGCAAAAGAGAAAGAAACCAAAATTGAGTATACGGGTTGGCTTGAATCGGGGTTATTGACGTCAGACGTACTTGGGCGTTTTACCTATAAAGAGCATCCGAGTAATGTGGCATTGGTATTAAAACTTGCCAAAATTTTAGACATAGACCCGGACTTTGCCGTTCGGGAGATGGCAGAAAGAGTCGTGCCTGATTTAGGGGCCTTAAAAAGCTTTCCTGTTGCATCAATGAAGAAAAGAAGAATCGAGTTTGTTAACGGCATGTCAGCCAACGAACGGTTTGCAACCATCGGCAACTGGAAAAGAATGTTGTTTGAATCCCATGATTATGAAAAAAATCCTGAGATTATAACCAGCACCCTGGTCAACAACAGAGCGGATAGAATAACAAGATCCAGAATGTTTGCATCAATTATAGTGGAAGATTTAAATGCAGATCACCATTTTCTGATTGGGTCGAATCTATCTGGGTTATTAGGATTCATCGATACTGCCTGGGAGGATTATCTGAAGGAAATCAGTCTATTCTCAAAGGATAATCACGACACCGAATTCTCTTTTCATACGTTCACATCACTTTCAAGAAAAATGAGAATTCCATTATCTTCAGACACTATTATGAAACGAGTCTTGTCAATGTTCAAGGATCTTGAGGTTGAATTAAGTGAAACAGAGATTAAAAACGCATTAACCCACCCCTCATCTTTAATTGCAACGATTGAATCAAAAGACCTGCCAACAGAAACCCGAGAGGTGATCGGGTATATTGAAAAATGGAACAAAGAGCTTGAAGAATTTGTAAAATTTCAAAATAAGATAAAAAATGAACCCCCATCAAAAAAGTTAGACATTGAATTCAAAAAAATTATTACCCACTGGTTTAAACAAAAGCTCATCGTTATTGAAGACATTCATGCGACCGGTGACCAAATCATCAATACGATCTGCAATTATACCCCCCCAGGACTGTTGAACAGAATAATGGGAATTCAGAATATTAAGGGCACGGGCCTTGATTATGTTTACCGCTGGCAAGCCTGGGAAAGCTGTTATCTGGCGGGTCAAAAATTACTCAATGACAAAGACCCTCAAATTTTTGATCAAGGATTTAATGAGCTAATCGTATTTCAGGATTATGGTATTTTATGTGAAGACTACATGAAAAATGTTTTAACCCAGACAACCCGAAAGGTTGTGGCCCAGACAGAACAGTATCAGGCCGGGTTTTCTATGATTGAATCTACCCTTTCAACGGCACTTTTGAAAATAAAAGAAAGACTCAAAAATGAAACTTTAAAGAACAGCATTAAGACCAAAATTGCTGAAATTATTGAATCAATCCTTGATGCGGGTGATGCTGTAAAACGAAGAAAAATTGCCAACCAGATATACAAAGACCTTATTCATGAGCGTATCAGCCATGAAAGAGCAGCCATTGAGTTAAAACAATTAAATCAGCGTCAAAAAGGCGGTTGGCTTAAGAACTGATGTCCTCTCCAAGGGTCAGGATTCAGCAACGGCAGACAAGGGTTTATCCAGCAGGAAAGGAAGGCCAAACCCATTTGAAGCCATGGAACAGTGCCGTGAAAAAGGACAGATCCTCACGGGAATCCTTCACGTCAACGAAACGCTCAAGGACACCCATGATATTCTCGAGACCACGGACAACCCCCTGAACGCTCTGACGGAAAAGGATCTGTGCCCGGGAAATCACGTATTGACAAAAATCAGTGAAAATTACAGATAGATTCTACAGCCGTGGTGCCGGCATGGCCCTCTTAAGAAGCCATATCCTCCACCAGCTTAAATTTTAACCTCCCGGATTTTTTTGCAAAAATAGGGGTTTTATATGATTGCTTTTTTCGACATACCTTTATATAGATAACATGCGCGAAATAATATTTTCTAAAACACATCGCATATTCTGATCGTGTAACCGAAAGGGCGGAGCTGTGCATACCGTCTGTATTCTTTTGACTCCTTTACATAAGTTAACGTTTTTGCCGGAAAAAATCATTTTTTCCAAAATCAAATTAAACTTATTTAACAATTCAGCTTCAATTTGAATCATTTGTATTTATCCAGCTTTCTGTTTATCACGCAAATTTGAGTGTTATACTGTTATAAATCAGCATAACCCCTACATATTTTAATTGTCAAAACCTATTATAGTTGGTACGCGTTGAATGTTATCCGTCATTCGGAGTTATACAGAAAAAAAACAGGTTAACTTATTGTTATGCTACCCATATGGCGAACATACGAAATTACATTTTAAAGGAGGCTCTTTATCATGAGCATGGAAACTTTTCTGAAAATACGGGAAATGGGGAAAGAAATTAAAGATAAAAGAAAGAGTGAAGAAATAGATTTTGATTATATGACCGCCCCCTGCGGATTGCCATGTTTCGAATGTTACTTTTATCTGGCACAGTTTGACCAAGAAATGGCCGAAACAATAGCAGGTGTCTTTAATCTATTACCAGATGAAATCCAATGTAGAGGATGCAGGGCTGAGGGTGGTAAATGTGTCCATCATTCCATGGAATGTAGGGTTTATAAATGTATCGAAAGCACTGATATGAAAACTTGCGCTGAGTGCAGGAATTTTCCGTGTGAATATCTTCATCCCTACAGTGACCAAGCCATGAAGCCACACAATACAAAAGTATACAATCTTTGCCGGATAAAAAACATCGGACTTGAAAAATGGGCAAAAGAGGAGGCTGGCGATATTCTCGACAAATATTTTTATGGTACCTGGACGTTATAGCTAATCGTGCTTTGCATAGAAATAAGGGGCACAAATTTGCATAACAAAGCAAATTAACTCGGGTGCAAATTACGCTGCGCTCCATTTGCACCAGTTATTTGGGTTATACTTTGGCCATATACCAAATCTTAGAGATATGTAATTGATGAATTCAATAGAATTAAACTTCCGAAAAACACCAAAAAACCCTTTGGTTTTGAAACACTATATAAATACTCTCTACGAAAAGCATCACATTCTGGAAACAAAATATTATCATGAGCAACTAATGAAAGAGGATCCATCCGGGCTCGAAACAAATAAGATGGGATATTTACTATCTATACGGTTAATGAATCCACATGTAGCAGAATTTGAAAAAAAATTAATCAAAGCTGGTGCTACTCAAGAACAAGTATATGCATTACAACTTCATTTTTATTACACATTTTCTGATACACTCAAAATGCGAGATTGTGCTAACGGTCTGTTAGATATTGAACCAACTGAAGAATACACTTATGAAATTGTAATTGAATCAGTTTTAAAGCTCGAAGATTTCGAGTTAGCTTCCAGATTAGTAAAATATTATTTTCCACGGATTAAATGTTCTGATAAACTTTTAAAGGCCTTGAAAAGAATAATGATTAAAGAACTATTACGTATTATGAGAATAAAATGCAGATGATGAATGTCTTTTATGTAGCCAAATTGCTCGATGATCAAGGGGTTTATCATCCAGATGCTTTTGTCTTAGGGGATGTGGAATTGCGTCCACCAAGTAGTGACTTTGAAGATGAACTTGAAACGATAAAAAAATCTATTCAAAAAAATGAAATCAAAATCAACCCAAAAATCAACTGTCGAATAGGCACTATTGTACATGCAGCTACCTTAAAAGATGCAGAACTTCTTGCGGACGAAAAATTTGTGGGCGCACTTGATATAATTTCATTTGAATTACCTATAAGCAGAATCAGTTTGTCGAAGTGCGGATATATAAAAAATTTGGAAAGTGGTGAATTAACCCCCATTGAAGATGTCAGTTTTTCGCCAAGCATGGCTTTTGTTAGACCCCAAAGCAAATTTCAAATTATGGAGTTTACACAATGGGTCGCAATGCAAAATAGTGAGCTTGGGTTGAGGTATCGTCGATCTCTTCATTGGTCAAGAAATGGTAAATGGGAAAAAAATCTCCAAATACGCATTCTTTTTAATTGGTTTGCTGTTGAGGCATTATTAAAAGAATCTGAAAATGATAATGTGGGACCTTTAATCCGTTGGTTTCTTGGCTACCCAAATGGAGTTTCTGCAGCAAATGTTTCATCGGAATTGATTGATAAACTTAAAAGCAATCCATCATATAAAAATTGGAAAAACAAAATAACAAATTCTATTGAAAATATTCGTAAATTCAGAAACGATTCAGTTCATAGTGGCTTTAGAAATGTGGATTTCTCAGTGTCTGATATAAATTTATTTAACCAACTTATGACGTTTGGATGTTCAAGGTGCCAAGGTGCCAAGGTGCCAAGGTGCCGTTATCGATGCATTAAGAATGGGTCTGAAAACTGTATCGGAATTCAAAGAATACATCAGTCTTATATTCGAAAATAAAGACAATTTGGTAAATGACGTCCATGGTACAATTTTATATTCATTGGAAAATAATTCATACCATGATTTGAATGAAAAGATTTATGGTTAGCTACACATCATATAACAACAGCTTTCAGAGGCATATTAAGGAGGCGAAAGAATGCACTATTTTTGTTACCTGGATTCATCAGGTGATCTTGAGCACACCAACCTTCAACTTTACTCGCTTAGGGAGGCAGCTGATGCGTGGAACGAACTCCTTGATGCTGTCAGCGATACAGGACTTGACGGAGTTGACCATCTGAGGGAGCGCCTTGCGTTTATCGTGAGCTGTTTCGGGCTTTCCCTGTCGCAATTGATGGGGCAGAACTGCCCCTCCCCGGACAAGGAGAAGATGGATCAGCCAGGCGAGCTGCTATCCAGTCTTCTGAACCGAACGAGCGTAGATCGTACAACGAGGCGACTACTAAACAGCACGTTTGGGGATTTTTTGAAATATTATGGAGCTATCCGGCATTTCGGAAGAAACATAGATGATAGAAACTATGAGATGGTGCAAAGGCTGACTATCAGCGAACTCGACCGTTTCAGAAAAATGGCAATCCAAATCTGGAATCTTGTCCTCGGGATCTACCGCCAGGACAAAGAGAACGACATTGATGATGACGTCTCATCAGTCACCGGCGTCGTGTGGTTCAACCAGCTTGCCGAACAACAGGATGGTAGGGGCGCTCGTGCCTTGCGCCCCACATCCTGAGCGTTGGACGAATGATGACTCCGTCATCAGGAGAATAATTTGAATGGGTTACAAAATTTTACACTGCCTTTTTTAGACCATAAATTTTATAGGCAATGGGAGTTTTTTAGAAATCTCCATATATATAAAGGTATCGTCCAACAAATAGGATACTACGGCCAAACTATAGTTCCAGAGGTTAATTTTTTTTTTGGGCATCTTTTAGCTTGAGATCCTAAACATTCTAAGAAAAACAATATGAAGGAAATCTACGAAAATTCAATAGATTGGAATAGAGATACAGCTAAATTGCGAGTTGCATTGTTATCAGAATCCTATATGGATTTTGAGAATGCTGCCGTTTCAATTTTTGAAAATTGTGGCCATAGCAAAGCAAATTTAGCCGATACCAAAATTAGTTCGATTGATTTTCACCATTTTACAGAATTTTTTATAAGGTCTATACATGATGGATATCTGTAAGTTACTTAATTGATAAGTTTTACCCAATTTTGAAGAGGTTCTTTTCAGAAACCCTCTTTTTAAAACCGTTGACAATATGGCAAGCCTTATGTAATTTTTTCCCAATGAAATATCAAATTATATATAATGTACAGATATGATACCGATGCCTAATAATACCCAAAACGAATTTAACAATCTTCTTGAGAAATTTGACATGATTTCCGTGGAAGGCAAAGCTCCAGGTTTATTGTTGCCCACAGATATTAATGTAACTTATAGTGAAAAATTTGTTTTGGAACAAGCCGGAAAATATGATGTTGATGCACTCTATGTTAGGCGATTCAATGACGGAAGGTCTCCTGTCCCTCAGATATATATATTCAATTTTATAAATAAAATTAATAAAGAATCAGAAATAAAAGATTTATATAGGAAAATCTGGAATTCTGGGCAAGTTCCCCTTATCTTTATTTTTTTAAAAACAGAAATTAAAATATTAAGTTGTTTGCAACATCCGAGTTTTGATTCAAAGACTGGGGATCTTTCATATACCCTCTTTGAAAAAATTCAATTGGCCTCGAAAGCGAAAAAAGAGTTGGACAAATTCACGAGGCTATCCGCTAAGAAGTTCGATAACGGTACGTTTTGGAGCGATACAGGATATAAAAACAAATTCTTATTAAAAGAAACTGCTTATATCAAACTTCTAACAGAACTTAAGGCAGCCAAAAAAAAGATTGTTAATAAAAACATCCTGGAAGAAAAGCTTACGAAAAAGCTGCTCGTGATGTCTATTCTTGTCAAATACCTTGAGGAACGAGAGGATAAAGCTGGTAATAAAGTTTTCCCTAAAGGATTCTTTGCAAAATTTTCTAATGGAAAGGATACTTTTTTAGATGTTCTCCGGAAAAAAGAGGCTTGCCTTAAATTTTTTGATGAGCTGAGTAGCAAAAATAGTTTTAATGGCGAAATTTTCACATGGAAAGATAAAAAAGAAAGAAACCAATTAAACCAAGCTGATTTAAACGCTTTTGCCGAGTTCTTTGAAGGAAGGCTTGAAAATGGTCAGTATACTTTTTGGCGGCTTTATTCTTTTAATGATTTGCCCATTGAATTGATTAGCAATATCTATGAAGAATTTTTAGACAAACAAGCTGGGGTTGTTTATACCCCGCCATATCTGGTCAGCTTGCTTGTTGATGAGTTGCTCCCTCTGTCGGATTATGAAAAAAGAGCATTAAAGGTTTTGGATCCGGCATGTGGGTCAGGCATTTTCCTGGTGGCCGCTTATAAACGGATGATACAATGGTGGAAAATTCGTAATAACTGGAAAAAGCCGGATGCTGAAAATCTGGATGAATTAAAAGAAATTTTAAAGAATAATATTTTTGGTGTTGATATCCATGAAGAAGCTGTACTCTTAACTTTCTTCAGCCTTAGCCTTGTTCTTTTAGACGAACTATCGCCCAAGGTTATCTGGGAAAACTTAAAATTTGACAACCTTTTGGAAAAAAATTTTATCAGTCGTGATTTTTTTGAACTGATAGATGAAAAATTGCTAAAATCAGAATTTGATCTTATCATCGGGAATCCGCCATTTGAGTCAAAATTGACCAATGCAGCGGTGAAAATTGAAAATCAAAGAAACCAGAAAAATCCAAAATTACCAGACAACCAGATCGCACTGCTATTTCTGGATCAATCTATTTTACTTTGTAAAAAAAATGCATCCCTTTGTTTGATAATGCCGTCAGGCCCCTTATTATACAACCATAATTCCGTTGCCTTTCGAACCCATTTTTTAAAAACTCATCATGTGCAACAACTTATTGATTTTACATTTTTAAGCCAAATTCTTTTTGAAAGTGCAAATGTACCGGTTACAGCGGTTTTTGTAAAGAATCAAACACCTGATGAGACCGAGATTCTTCATGTTACGGTTAGAAGAACAAAACCAGCTAAAGAAAAATTGTATTTTGAGTTGGATCATTATGATTTTCATAAAGTGCCTTTACAGAAAGCCTTGGAAAACAGACTTGTATGGAAAGCCAATCTGTTGGGAGGGGGAAGATTAGGACATCTTTTAAATCGGCTTGAGCCCATCAGGAGTTTGGGAGAATTCTTAGCTGAAAAAAAATCAAATGAGGATTGGAAAATTGCAGAAGGGTTTATCATTGGAAATAAAAAAGATATTGATACACTTGTCAGACTGAAAAATAATTTTTCTCAGTTAACTGAAGCAGAAAAATTGAAATTAGAAAAACTTGAAGAAAAATATCAAAAGGCGGACTATCTCTCAAGTCAAAACACACTACCCACTGAGGCATTCACCGAGTCTGGTATTGATGAAAGTAAAATCTACAAACTTGAAAAAAATTATTTCATCCGAAACAGAGAAAAGAATAAAGAAATATTTCAGAAACCTCATCTTCTTATCAAAGAAGGTGTTTCAAAGGATTCAATTCCCATTATTTTTAGGGAAGATGATCTTTCATTCAAAGATAAAATAATCGGTATCCATGCCCCGGATAACATGGAAGCTCTAAAGGAAATTGAACGACGCATAAAAAACAACAGAACGTATCTTTTCCATGTTGCCGGGTTTAGTAGTCAGTATATGATTAACAGGGCTACGGCTATCTTGAAACACGATATTGAAAGCCTGCCATTCCCTGAGGATGAAAAAGATCTTGACCTATCTGATCTCGAACAAATACTTGTAAATGATGTTCTTGATTACATGTTGGACTTTAGGCGATACGGTGAAAAAGCAGATTCGGAAAAAATAGTGACTCGTCAACAATTGGGTCAATTTTCAAATGTTTATTGTAAGGTCCTAAATTCTGTTTATAAAAATTTCAAACCCTCTGATCCTCTGGAAACAGATTCATATATCTGTTTTCCGTTTTACTATAATGATTCTTCAACAATAATTCCCAATAAAATTGAAGGCCTTGAGGATGCTCTGGGTGAACTTATCAAAAATAATGTCAGCTCAAACTCACGAATCATTCGAATGCTCCGGGTGTATGAAAACAATCTCATTTATTTAATAAAGCCCAAGCAGACTCGTTATTGGTTACGTTCAGTTGCAATTCGGGATGCCGATGAGACGTTCTCCGATTTGGTTGCCCAAGGGTATTAATAATGTTCAATGAAACATATGAATTAGAAATACCTGGTAGCTTATCAGGGCCTGATGCACCGGAATTTGATACATCTTTGACGACCTTGATTCTTTTTATTGAAAAGACTCTTGTTATTTTTTCAGAAGCCATTTCAGCAACAGGGATTCAAAATGAAAAAGGCCTGACGCAAGCACTCGTAGAAATTCTAAATCCAAGTGCTATAAAAGGATTTTATCCTTTCTGGTTTGAAAAAGAATATATGGAAAACCCTGAGAGAGGCGACAGTCCATCCGTTGATATCGGTACATTAAAGCTTGGGGATGATGACAGAGTTATTAATTCTAAACTCGCCGGAAATAAATCTTTTTTTTCAATAGAAGCCAAAAGGTTGCCAACCCCTGGCAGTAAGAGAGAGAAAGAATATGTGATCGGTTCGAAAAACAATGGGGGTATTGAACGTTTTAAAACAGGAAAACATGGATCACTGTTGAAATACAGCGGGGTGATAGGATTTATACAGGAGAATGACTTTAAATACTGGCACAGAAAAATTAATGAATGGATTGTTGAATTGTCGCGAATGGATAGCGAATTAGATATAAAGTGGCATGAATCAGAAATTTTGAGACCAAAACATTTCAAAAGAACTACTGCTCAACTGGTTTCAAAACATGAAAGAATGGATAAATCAAATATAATTCTGTGCCATCTGTGGGTTACCTGCAACTGAGCTGAAAAAACCTTTTAATTTAAAAAAAGAACCTTAACCGATGAATCGGTATCAGTCGAATTATTCTAATGAAGTTCATCAACTAATTGTAACGCCATCAAAACATTTCTTTGTCGCTCGCAACGGTATCTTAAAATATCAAAAAAAGGTTTTGAAATAAAACTTGAGAATTGTAACAATTTAAATAAAAGCCATACGATTCATTACCTAATCAGAGACCACTTTAGCGGTTTGTTTTATCGGGAGATATGTACATCGGATACGCCTATTCCAATTCATGAATTTTTATTTGGAGCCTGGAGCAAAAAAGAAACACCTCCTTTTTATGAAATACTTGACTATATGACCATCCCCAAAAATGTTCAGTTATTTTACCCTGGCCTGATGAGTTTTATTGAGAAATCGGGTGTTGAGTACATTAAAGTCACTATCGAATTTCAGGGCGGTGTTCGAGATATTAGAACCATAGAAGATGAATTGAGGTGTGCTGGGTTGTTTTATGGAGATCCTAATCAATCTCAGATAGAATTACCATTTGACTTGATTTTGGAAAAGACACAAGAAATCTGTACCAGCTTTTCAGATGATTTGTATAGAAAACCATCCAAAAAAGATACCTGGTTATCAGGGATGGATTCTGAACAAAAAATGAATATTCTGAAATCTCTGGCAATATTCGATGCCACATATCATGGAGTTCAAGAAATTTAGCTTTGGTTGTTAGAAATCGCCAAGTAAAAAGAGCAAGAGTTAATTCCAACAACAGAATGCTACTGTTGTAACCGTAGATTTTGGTTAGAGCATCAATTAAGAAAGGAGACTAAAATGTCTGTTAATGTTGTATCATTAACCGAAAAGATCGGAAAATTGAAAGAACAAAATGAATACAGGATTATTGCTCAGATGAATGATTATCAATTCAAATTAATCAGAATGGATAGGGAATTTATTTGGCATTCCCATGCAGATACTGATGAAACCTTTTTTGTCATTGATGGTGAGTTGGAAATAGCATTGAGAGACAAAATACTAAAACTGAAGGCAAATGAAATGGTAGTGATTCCAAAGGGAATCGAGCACAAGCCAAAATCAATTGGAGAGTGCAAAATAATGCTAATCGAGCCAGGTGGCACATTAAATACGGGCAACGCCGGAGGTCAATTAACGGATACAAGAGAAGAGTGGCTTTAAGATTAAAGCTGATGGCTTAATAGTGCTATTTCATTGACTTTAGGGCTATCTCGGGGTATTGAGAATGAAATAAAAACTATCAATTTTCCCGTGGTAAAGTTGTCTGGGAAAGCAGTGGGGAACAAAAAAGAGCAGTAAATCAAAGTAACGAAAGAGATTAAATGGCACAACTTGAAAATATAGAAGCAATTGAGAAACGGCTTTGGAAAGCGGCGGATACGCTTCGTTCAAATTCCAGCTATGCGAGTAATGAATATTTTATGCCTGTAATGGGCTTGATTTTTCTGCGCCATGCTTTTAGCCGTTTTCTTAAGGTTAAAGATGAGATTGTGGCGAATTTACCGTCACGTGGCGGACGGATCCGAGCATTAACCAAAGAAGACTTTTCACAAAAAGGGGCTATTTTTCTTCAGGAGGATGCGCAGTTTGACAGTCTGGTGGCGTTGACGGATGCGGATGACAGGGCTGAAGCGGTTATTCAGGCAATGGAATCAATTGAGAAGGATTATACCAATCTGAAAGACCAGTTACCAAAATCTGAATACCGGGAGCTGGATAATGATGTGCTGGGACAATTGCTTCGGACTCTCAATCCCGAAGAATTAAAGAGTGCTACCGGTGATATTTTTGGCCGCATTTATGAATATTTCCTCACTGGCTTTGCTGATTTAAAGGCCCATGATGGCGGTGAATTTTTTACCCCGGTTTCATTGGTACAATTAATCACCAATGTGATTGAACCGGATCATGGTAAAGTTCTCGATCCAGCGTGCGGTTCAGGCGGCATGTTTGTTCAGAGTGCTCATTTTGTGGAGAAAATGAAACAGAATCCAGGTGATGTGTTGACGTTTTACGGCATGGAGAAAAACCCGACAACTATCCGTCTGGGTAAAATGAACCTGGCCGTCCATGGCCTTGAAGGCAATATTCAGAAGGCTATTACATATTACGAAGACCCCCATGACGGACTTTGGGGAAAGGCTGATTATGTAATGGCCAATCCGCCGTTTAATGTGGATGAAGTGGATGAAGAAAAAATCAAGAGTGAAGTGGGGCGACGTCTGCCCTTTGGTTTACCTGGCGTAAATAAAAAAAAGAAAATTTCCAATGGTAACTATCTCTGGATTTCCTATTTTTACAGTTATCTGAACGAAACCGGACGGGCCGGATTTGTTATGTCATCCCAGGCTTCCAGTGCTGGCAGGGATGAAGCAAAGGTGCGTGAGGCGCTGATAAAAACCGGCCATGTGGATGCCATGATCGATATCCGTGGCAACTTTTTCTATACGCGATCCGTTCCCTGCCAGCTCTGGTTTCTAAATAAAGCCAAACCAGCAGAGCATCATGACAAGGTTTTGATGATTGATGCACGAAATATTTATCGCAAGGTGACACGCAAAATATATGATTTCACACCTGAGCAATTAAATAATATTACATCCATTGTATGGTTATATCGTGGACAGACTGAACGGTTTATTGAATTGGTGCAGGGGTATGTTAATCAGGTCCTGATTGCAACCCATAAAAGCACAGCTCTATTAACGGCATATAATGCCATCATTGATACTCTTCATAAGGCTATGAAACCCTTTCTGAACAGCCTTATAAAAGATGGTGTACAGGGTGAAACTTATATTGAATTGCGCAAAACATTTAAAGAATTGAATACTTCCATTGCAGATTTTGAACTATTGAAAGATAATGCGCAAAAACAATGGGATAAGGGCAACTATTCAACAACAACAGACCTGCTGCAATTCATTGAAACCGATCAGGTTATATCCGGATTAGGCAGGCAAAGCCGGGAACTTGTCAAGCTGATTGATCATTCCTTTAAATTGATTACCCGCTTGATTGAACTTTGTGA
>CALGRI010000196.1 GCA_937880875.1 uncultured Pseudomonadota bacterium | reverse complement strand
AGTCCAAACCCGGCAAAGCGCTTAAGAAATCATATTTTTAACTATGACCCAGTCTCTAAATATTTCATAAAAGCTGTTTTCTTGCCCGCAGTTTGGCGTCGATCAACTGGTTATGGCTTAAGCGAAAAAGGTCCACATACTCTCTGTGTTCTTTATCCCTATCAGCGAGCAGGGTATCAATTTCCCGCCACTATAAGGCGATAGAAACAACGGGTTAAGATAAGTTTTCCGAAATCACTTTCCCCAGCCTGCGGGCACCTTCTGCCAATACTTCTTCATCATAAAAGGCAAAGGAAAGGCGTATGTAATTCTTTAAGCCTTTTTTGTGTGAAAACAAGGTTCCCGGATGAAAATCTACATTCTGTTTTTGGGCTGCTTTTCTGAAGGAGTTGGTATCAATACCATCCGAGAACCGCACCCAGATAAAATATCCGCCCTTTGGAATTTTAAACGCGGCCTGATCCGGCAGGTGAATGCGCAATTGATCGCAGAAAATTTTAATCCTTTGACGGTAGACGTTTTTAAGGCGTTGGATATTGGCCTTTAAAAACCCGAGGCAAATGACTGAATTTACAATTTCAGACGTAAAGGGATTAAAACCGCCGCCACTGTCTAAAAGACCGGACTTTGCCATTTTTTTAATTAAATCAGGGCTTGTATGCATCCATCCCAGTCTTAAGCCCGGTGCCAGAATCTTTGAAAATGATCCCAGACTGATCAAGGGGCATTTGTCGATCCAGTTGCCCATGGGAGGGGGCGGCTCATCTGAATAATTGAGGAAATGGTAGACTTCGTCCGCCACCACCAGCAAATTCTTTTGTGCACAGATTTTAACCAGGTCCTGCCGCCGTTTGTAAGACAGGGTAACACTGGCAGGATTATGATAAGTGGGAATGACATACAGGAAGGAAGGCCTCAGGGTTTCAAGCTTTTTTTTGAGGATATCTGTTACTATCCCGTTATCATCCACAGGGATACTCACCAGGTTGAGTTTGTGATCGGCAAATATCCTAAGGGCCAGAAAATAACTGGGTTCCTCCACCAGCACTGTATCTCCGGGACGGGTAAACAATGTGCAGATAAAATCCAGGGCTTGAGAGTTTCCATTGGTGATCAGCAATTGTCCCGGATCCACTGGATTTGGATATTGGGCAGTTAAAAAATCAGCCAGGGTTTGCCTGAAGTTAGCATTGCCCCTTTCTTCTCCATAGGCAAGAAAAAAGCTATTTTCTTTTGACAAGCAATGACCAGCGGCTTTTTCCAACTCTTTTATGGGGAGTAAATGGTTGCTCGGCTGCCCCAGTCCCAGGTGGATCATGTTTGGGGGAAGATCAACCTGCGGGAGGGTCTGGTTAATATCCACGGTATTTCTCCATTTACAGGTTACCCGATCAGATCTTGAACAGGGACAAAGGTGACGGACATAAGGAATCCATTATAGCCAGGTCTTTGGCCGCACAATATCCCTTGGAAAGATATCCCTGGTCAACTCCTTTCCGGGTAATAACCTGAAGATGGGTATGGTAAAACCAGTTTCCGTTTTCATGAAAATCCCCGATAAAGGCAAAGGGGTCTCCAGCCTTGAAAAAGGTGCCGACACCAGGGAGTCGTTCCTTGTTTAAATGGCCATAAAAGCTGTAAAAAGTATCAAAACAGGGGCTTTCATGCATTAAAAGTACATGGCCCCCATAATTTCCTTCACCCTCTTCATATCCACTTTCCTTGACCCTGGCATCCAAAGGGGCGTGCAAGGGTGTGGCCAAAGGAACAATAATATCAAGTCCCAGATGGTAGAACCTTTGTTCTTCAACCATCTGGGGGCATTGTGACAGAACAATTTCCCGGTTTTCAAGATATGATGAAACCCCCCATGTGTACCGGTCTTTCATATCATCATCCAGAAATTCCTGAAACCCTTTCTGATCCCTGACATCAATGGTATCAAAAAGGGGTGAGTTGATCGACATATCTACGACCAGGGGATCACCTTTCAAATTATTAAAGATGGGCTGGATATCAATGTTTTGACTGTATGCTATATAGGGGTAATTCATCATTTTTTCCTTTGAAAACCGCTAATTTCCCCGATTACTGCGTTGACTGCTTAGGAAACAGGGAATTGGCTTGTTTTTATAAGTCCTTCTATAGGCACCACAAGAGATCCATCATCATCTGTGGTAATGCCTTTGGGAAGCACAAAGTTTTCATCCAGGCCTTTATAATAGGATAAATCATAACAGCCAGGCTTTATCTTTAGTTGACCATTATCGTGAACAAAAGATGATGTCAGGCCATAATCCACTTCGCCTAAGCAAGTTGAAATCATATATCTCGGAATCTCTCTTCCTGATCCTTCTCTTCTGACTTTTGTGGCAATACCGACTACATCATAGGAATCCACGGGATGGTCTATATTCCACTTTTGCTGAACAGGAAGCCCTGCAACATAGAGGTGATGAAATTCAATTCCTGCCTTCCTTACTGAATTGGCAAGGGAATGGATGTGTTCATCTGAATCATTGATACCCCCTAAAAGAGCGGTATTGCAATACACGGTTATGCCCTTGTTATTTAATCTTCTGGCAAGTTTTGTATGGGCATCGGTTATTTCATCTGACAGGGTAAACCAGGTTTCGATTTCCAGTCTTAAAGGATTCACCACACAAAGATTATTCAAATCCCCAAGAGTATTGATCACAGCCCGTGTATAAGCCTGGGGCTCATTGTTAAACTTCATGCTGAAAAGCCGGACGGCATTTACATGGGGAATATCCTTTAAGTCTTTAATGAGTTTTTTTATGTAAAAAAGAGATTCTATGGCATCCTTTGACGAGGATATGATGACATCTGTAATCCTGTCATCTGATCTGATATAATCGATCTCGCTTTCAGATGCAAGAGCATCAATCTCAACCCTGGTTTCGTGGAGCCGCGAAAGTTTTTCAAAACCCGTATTTACAATGGATGGCCCGGTCTGCCTTTCATTAGCTAAAATAAATTTAAGGGTTTCAATATCATTTGTTGAAGCAGATGTTTTTTCTTTGACGACTCTTTTAGGTCTGGGCCCATGAAGAAGAGATTCATCACCGATTTGTGCCATATACTGAATATCAATGGTTCCTTCATCATTGACCCTTATATTGGTCAATTCACCGGCAAGAGGGGCAAAGGCTTTAAAATAACCCGGTGTATAGGGCGTTCTGATCCAGATGAAACTTTCATTGTCTTTCACCTTTTCCACTGCCCATCCACTGGTATACCAGTCAATTTTTCCAATGGGGGTTGCCGTACAGATGCTGGGAATAACCCTGTCAGACAGATGAGCGCGAAGGTAATTGGCGATCTTTATCCCATGAGACAAAGAACTCCAGTAAATGCTGTTCCCATGGATGGGACTGCAGGGGATATAAATATAATGAAGCTCGGCACCGGCGCCCCGCAACAGACTGAAAAGCCTTACCAGTTCAGGGCCTTTGTCATTGCAGGCATTCAAAAACGGAGTCTGAATATACACGGCAATACCATTGTTGACAAGATCGGATATAATCTCAAGACTTTCAGGCGACACTTCATCCGGATGAATAAAATGGGTGGCCACTTCCATCCTTTTGCCGTGCTGCTGAAGTTCAAAGTTCTTTTGCTTAACGTATTTCAGATAAGCTCCTTCATTTTCAAGGAAAAGGTCTGGATAATAGGCAATGGATCGTGTGGCAAGACGCAGCGTCTGAACATGATCCACCTGCATGAGTCCGTCTATGGTAGCCGCCATATTGGCCCTGTTCATGAAGGGATCACCACCAGTAACAACAATTTCTTTGATGGCTGGAGAATCCTTGACATGCTGAATCGCTTTTTGAACACCCGCCACGGTCGGGTTTTTTTCATTTCTGGAATCTTTATGTTTTCTGAAACAAAACCTGCAATAAACGGGACAGGCCATGTTTAAAAGAAAGATAACCCGGTTCTGGTACATCTGTTCCAAGAGACCGTCATGGAACTGGCCAATCCAGGTGTTGGTATGACCGCCGGAATCCAGCTCTTCAATAAAGGGCAGATACTGATAAGCCACATCCTTTGATACCAGCATCTGGCGAATGGTATGGCGTGACAACCGGACCGGATATGTTTCAATCACCTGTTGAAGTTGTGCACGATCCTTCTCAGGAACTTCAATATGAGTGGCTTTCTCAAGCTGATGGGTATCTTTAATGGAAATATATCCATGTCCCGGCAGGGCCTGCTCAAGGATTGCCACGAGCATGAGATGGGGAATCTCGATCTGGTTCACCCTTATCTTTTTCATTTCCCCTTTAACAATAGCGGAAAAAATTTGGACAAAAAACCCTTTCGGGTCATTGGGATACCCTGTTTTTTCCAATAGATTGGAAAATTTCTGCGCCCCGGTGCCATCTTTTGTGATCTTGCAGAATTGTTCGCCTGCAAGCGTTTTCGTCCCATAGATATCAAGGAATTCAATTACAGCTTTTGTCAAAGCAGCAAGACTGACATGAGTTTTTTCCCCTGAATGTTTGAACTCTATGTTTATTGAACGATCTTTACTTTCCATTACCCTATTTCCTTTAAACAAAAATTTTCATTTTCACATCATCCAGAAACACAATCATCACTGGATATTTTTATGCATTATAATCACTTTTCCGCCTTGTACAAATAGGATATGGTTTCTTTCGAAAACCCATACCCCATAACGCTTCCCAATGTGTCATCTTCATTTCCCGGATCAATTTGTATGACCAGGTATTCTTTCAAATATTTAGAATCATAAACCTTTTTCCAGGCATAGTTTCCCTTTTCCAAGTATTGATATGCGATAAGGGATTTGGGAAAAATAGAGTCTGTCTGTTTGTTTAAATCATTTTCAAGAATAATATAGCTCCTTAAAGGATCAAGATTTTTCTTAATCCAGCCAAAACTTTTTTGAATTATTTTATGGTCTGAAAAATCCTTAAGCATCACTCTACTTTAACCTTTTTTTAACGCAACTCTACATTTGAATTAATCTTCATTTTATTTTTTATCTGATTTTAGGATTTAGCTGATCTTTATTTTGCGCATCAAACTTTAAGTAACCGGCAATGCTCATGCATAACTTTCATAAACACCTCATCACCCCGCCGATATGGAGATCGTTTGACAAAGTTGATCGCATGCAGCACAAGCTTGTTTTCAAGTTCTACAAAATAACTGACTTCTCCCCCCATATAACTGCGATCCACTATCTTTCCGAAAAAAACATTCTCCCCTTGTTCCGGGACATGGTCGGCTCTGTAACCAAGGTTAAATTTTTGCGCCCGGATTACCATTTCCACCTTGTCCCCTTTATTAAATGTTCCTGCCGGAACCGCAAGACAGGTATTATTATCTTCCAGGGTTACACTCAAATAATCGCCTTGTTTCTCATTTACAATGGCATTGAGAAAATTGGAATGCCCTAAAAAGTCTGCAACAAAATGGTTGATGGAATTGTTGTAAACCTCTTCAGGATCACCTTCCTGCTGAATAAACCCGTCTTTCATGACCACTACCTTATCTGACATGGACAATGCTTCCCTTTGATCATGGGTAACAAAGATAGTGGTCACTCCCAAAGCCTGTTGGAGATTATCAATCTCTCTTCTCATATCTTCCCTTAAATTTTCATCAAGAGCTGATAAGGGTTCATCCATCAACAACACATCCGGTTCAATAACAATTGCTCTTGCAAGGGCAATACGCTGTTGCTGACCACCAGATAACTGGGATGGCATCCTGTTCCCGACTCCGGGAAGCCGGACTGTTTCCAGGGCTTTTTCAACTTTCTCTTTTATTGCAGATTTTGAAACATTTCTGTATTTAAGCCCGAATGCCACGTTATCATAAATGTTTTTATGGGGAAAAAGTGCATAGTTTTGAAAAATGATGCCCAGGTTTCTCTTGTGAATGGGTGTGTCATTAATCCGCTTACCCTTGATAAAAATATCACCATGGGTGGGTTCTTCCAAGCCTGCAAGCATTCGCAAAAGTGTTGTTTTTCCGCATCCAGAGGGACCTAGAAGTGTTACCAGAGACCCTTCCGGAATTTCAAGGTCCATCTTTTTAACGGCAACAACTTTTCCAAACCGTTTTTCAATTCCTTTGAACTTTACAAATGCAGGGTCTTTTTCCTGTTTCAAAGCCATACGCTCCCCAATTATCCATTAACGTAATCTTCGGGCAAATTAATCTTCAGGCCCTGGCCAGGCCGGGGTCTGAAGATATTTGTGATTAACTTATTTGCCAGCCATAATCCTGTCCCATTTTTCAGCCCAATCAAGTTGATGGCCATTCCAATACGCAGGATCTGCAAACTTATACCCCTCCAGCTTGCCGGTAGGGTCATATGCCGGTAATTTTTTGATTTCATCCGGCATGTCAACTTTTGTCGGGTCAAGACTTGACGGATAGCCCTGGCCGATGGCAACGGCTTTGGCAGCCTCAGGTTCAATCATAAAATTGAGTAGTTGCTGAGCCACGTCAAGGTCTGTCCCCTTAAGGACATACATGTATTCCATCCAGGAATATGTACCATCTGGTGCAAGATATCCAATTGGATGACCCTCTTTCTGCAATAATCCTACTCTGCCTGACCAGGCAACAGTTGCATAAATGTCACCATTTCCCAGAAGACTCATCAGCTCAGAACCGGATGCCCAATATTTTTTAATCATGCCTCTTTGTTCTTTCAAAGCTTCCCAGACTGCTTTCTCGTCTTTGATATTGTTTGGGTCCTGTCCCGTATGAAGCGCTGCATACCACATGTTGGTGATGTGATCTCCGCCCCATGATCCCAGTTTTCCATTAAGGCTCTTATCATATAATAAAGATGCGCCCAGTTTTTCAGCTTTTTCCTTGGATATTTTATCTGTATTATAGGCAATACCGGTCTGACCTAAATCATAAGGCACTGCAGAAAGAGTTCCCTTGCTGATAGCTTTCAGGGTGTTCGTCATTTTGCTCATTACATTCTTGAGATTTGGTATTTTACTTTCATCCAATTCAACACCAAACCCGAGATCTGTGTAGCGGGCATAATCATAAACAGCGCTTAAATGGGCGATATTAAATTCTCCGCCAGGTGGATAAGAGGCTTTTACCTGTGTTAAAAATGCAGCCATACCCGTAAAAGCTGCATCAATGACTTTAACTCCCGTGGCTTTGGTAAAGGGATCAAAGGCAAATTTTCTCAAAGCTTCAGAGGTTGACCCGCCCCAGGAATGACAGGTAATTGATTTTGCGGCAAATGCGTTTTGAACCAGTCCGAAGGGTCCGCCCAAAAGGCCCAGTGCAGCACCTGAAACACCAATGAATTTTACAAAATCACGTCTTGAAATCTTCCCTTCTTTGTAACTTTCATAAACATCATCAAACTTTTTCTTTAAATCTTTTTCCATTCTTTTCTCCTTTAACCAAATGATTAAAATTTCAAACACCTGAGGTTAACATCCGGTGTTTGTGTGTCTGCTTATGTCTTATTATTGCCCCTTGCAAACCGCCGGGATATATATCCGGCAAGTAAAGGCATTGATACTGTCAACACAATCATGACTGCACCAAGGGCATTAATTTCAGGGCTGATGGAGTTTCGCAGCATACCAAATATTTTCACAGGAACTGTCTGGTTCTGAGCCGTGGCCCAGAAAAGCGTTGCTGTTACATCATCAAAGGAAATGGTAAAGGCGAACAGCATCCCTGCTAAGATCGCAGGCGCAAGCAAAGGGAAAGTAATTTCCCTGAATGTTTGAAACGGGTTTGCACCAAGGGACAATGCAGCTTCCTCATATTCTTTTTTAATTCCCACAAGTCTTGCCTGGACAATAAGAAGGACATAGGGCAGGGTTAAAACCACGTGCCCTATGAGCAGCAGGGCAAAACTCTTTGGTTGCTGCAGCCACCGGATAAACAACAGCAGGGCAACCCCCAGTACAACCTCTGGAATCATGATGGGCGCAATTAAAAGGGTGTTTAAAAATTCCTTGCCCCTAAACTCATATCGAATAAACGCCATGGCGGCAGGCACGCCAAAAGCAGTAGCCAATACCGCTGTGCAAGATCCCAGCACCAGGGAATTTTTAAAGGCATCCAAAATAGTTGAATTATGCGAGAGCTTTACATACCACTTGAAACTGAACCCCTCCATTGGGAATGATCCAAACTGCTGGGGATTGAATGAGAGAAGGACAACGGCAATAATCGGGGTAAACATCCAAATATAAACCAGGAGTGTAAATATTTTTATCAATGACCATCCTGAAATCAATTTTTTCATATTTTTTCCCTGTTACGACTCATTGCTTAGGGTTTTAAATATCTGGTTGATCCCCATATACCGGTTGTAGGTGTAGACAATGACCATCAAAAGCAACATCAGAATAGTACTGATAGCCGAACCAAAGGGCCAGTCAAGGGTTCCGATTATCCGCTTGAAGATCAGGTTTGCGATCATTTCATTTCCGGGACCACCTAGAATCATCGGGGGAAGGTATGTCCCACAGGTCAACACGAAAACAAGCAGGCACCCGGCACTCACACCCGGCAGGCTTAAAGGAAGTGTCACCTCTTTGAAGGCCTGCCATTCTGTGCATCCAAGACTTTTTGCCGCTTCAGCCAGACTCTTGTCAATGCCGTCAAGACTGACGTAAATATTTAAAATCATGAATGGCAGAAGGTATTGTAAAAGGCCCATGATGACTGCCCCTTCGTTATACAGCATGGCCAAGGGGCTTGAGATGATATTAAACTTCAACAGCAGGTGATTGATCAACCCGGAATCTCCCAGGATGTTTATCCAGCTTAAGGTCCGGATAATAAAGCTGATCCAGAATGGCAGCATGACCAGTATCATGAGAAAGGGTTTGAACCGGGACTCTGTCTTATAAAAAAAGTATGCCGGGATGTAGCCCAGAACCAGACATAAAACAACCGTTTCAAGGGCAACACGAAGTGTAGTTAAAAGAATGGACGGATAAAAAAAATCTGCGAAAAATTTAGCATAATTACCAAATTGAAAGGCAGGTATATCAGCGCCGCTTGGTGCTCTGAGCCAAAAACTATATACAATCACAAAACAGATAGGGATAACCAGAAGGAGAAAGACGGCTGTCAAAGAGGGGGATAATAAGATCCAGGGTTTCCAAGATTTATTTTTCATTCAACCATCCTATACCTTTACGCGTTCATACGATTCTCGCTGCATAAAAAACTATTTATCATAACAATCTTTAGCAATCTTTGTACCAGTGCCTTGAATAATTTTATAAATATTTGAAAATAAAAGAAGTTTTTATTAATAGGGACGCGAATAGAAAGAACAAAATCGAATTTGATTCATTTATAAATCACTTATATTCAGTCAACTATTTAAAATAATTGACTATCTATTACGATTTAAAAATGGATCAAAACTATATTTATCCAAAACCTTAAAGGGAGGGCTTATTCACATGTTTGATACAAAAACGGATCAATATTACTTTTTTGTAATGGCAATCCCGTGCTTTTTAAATTTTCTCACCACAGAGGGCTGACTGATCCCCAAAAACCTGGCTGCCTCCCTGGTGGTAAAGCATTTCATAGCTGCTTGTATCAACATTTCATTTTCAACTGCCCATATTTTATCCGAAAGAGTGCTGCCTTCTTTCATTGGTTCCTTTTTTGTTCCAGGGGGTTTGGTCTTGTTTAATGCTTTTATCAGATAATCATCTAAAGACCTTCTGTCACACATAACTATGGCCTGTTTAATGATATTGATGAGTTCCCGGACATTCCCCGGGAAGTCATAAGTTTGAAGTGTCTCAAAAGCCTTGTAACCGATACGTGCTCTGCGATTGTATTGTTTGTTGTATTTTTTAAGGGTGATTCGAACCAGCTCAAGAATATCCTCGGGTCGATTTCTCAATGGTGGAATCAAAAGCGTAAAGGTATTAAGCCTGTGAAAAAGATCCAGTCTGAACTTCTTATTGAATGTCCGGGTCTCAATATCCAAGTTTGTGGCGGCAATAATCGAACAGTCTATTTTTTTTGGAACGGTGCCACCAATAGGCATAATTTCATGATCATCCAGACACTGCAACAGCTTGGCCTGTACCCCGATGGACATTTCCCCAATTTCATCAAGGAAAATCGTCCCCCCGGATGCCAATTCAAACAATCCGATCCTTCCCTTTTCACTGGCTCCGGTAAATGCTCCCTTTGTATACCCGAACAATTCTGCTTCCAGAAGGTTTTCAGGCAAGGCTGCACAATTAATCTGAATAAACGGCTTCTTACTTCCGCTACTATGCTTATGAATAAATTTTGCCAGCAACCCCTTGCCTGTACCTGATTCTCCCTGGATCAGAATATTGGAGGCATTAATAGCAGATAGTTTTAAGGCAAGCGTTAGTGTCTGTTTCATTGAATCACTCTGGGCCACAATATTATTCTCTTTTAATTCAAGCAGGGTTAACTCCGTCAACTCATCCTTTATTTTTTCAGATTCCTGCCTTACAAGCGCAAGCTCTTTTCTCATGCTTTCAATAAGAGAAATATCGCGTTCATTTACAACAACAAAAAGAATGTTGTGGTTATCATCAAAAACCGGGGTTCCGGTGACCAGCAAGGTGTAGTCTGACCGCGGTGTTGTCTGAATTACACTGACCTGGCGTTTTGTTTCAAGTACTTCCTGGGTGGCTGACCTGTCAATCTGTCCTTCTTTTACAAGGGTTCTAACATCTTTTCCCAGCACCTCAGATGCCTTAACCCCATTTAAAATTTCAGCAGCTTTATTGAGCTTTAAGATTTTCCCCTGGGCATCACAAATCATCAAACCATCAGCCGACCGGTCAAAAATCGTCTGGAGATATGTCATGGCCATATGTGGTGCATCATCTTTCATAAACAATTCTTCCGTCAAAAAGGGTTAAATCCACTTTTGTATCTGCTATTCTGTCCGGATCAATCTTAAAGATATCCTGATCAAGAACAATCAAATCCGCAAGCTTGCCTTTTGAAATGGATCCCAATCGATCACCTGTTCCTGAGACAAGAGCCGGGGTGATCGTGTACCCTCTTACCGCTTCTTCAACACTGAGTGCCTGATCCATGTACCACCCCTTTTCCGGGGTCTTATCCATTCTTTTTCTGGTAACAGCAGAGTAAATTCCTGCCAGAGGATTGGGATCTGCCACGGGTGCATCAGAACTGAGCATCAAGGGAATACCCTTTTTTAAAATACTTTTCAGGTTATAGGCATATTTTCCCCGGGGCCCTGCACATGTATCAATCATGGAAATATCAAGGCTTAAATTGTTGGGCTGGCAGGAGACTGCCATATTTTTCAAGGTAGACAGTTTTTCAAGATCTTCGGGCAGAACCATCTGAACATGTTCTATTCTATGGGGTATGGTGCATTGGGTTTTACCTTTGCTTTCAATGCGGTGAAACATATCTATAATTTCTTTATTAGCCCTGTCTCCAACGGCATGCACCATAACACTAAGACCGGCCTGATCTGCTTTTAATGCAGCTTTTTCAATGACCGCCACCGGGGTTAAGGGCATCCCATATTCAGCATCCAGATATTTTTGGGTCATCCAGCCGGTTCTTGCGCCCATGCCGCCGTCGGAAAAAAACTTTAAATACCCTATGCGCAGCAAATCATCTCCAAACCCTGTAAAAATACCCAGATCAATTGCCTGGTCTGTCATTTCACCAGGGAGCGCCACGTGGCAACGGATTATAAGTTTATTCTCCTGCCGGAGCGTCTGCCAGGACTTTAAGGCATCTGCTCCATCTAATCCGCCCATCAGCCGGATATCATGAATTGACGTCAGACCCAGTCCATGGGCATCTCCTATGGCTTTCTGCATATTTTCAAGCACGGCTTTCCTTGAAAGCTTGGGTAAAACATTCCGGATCAGATTCAGGGCAAGTTCTTTTAAGACACCTGTGGGATGACCCGAGGCATCCTTTTCAATCACACCATCTTTGGGATCAGGGGTTGCCGGGCCAATGCCGGCAAGCTTTAAGCCAAGAGAATTGGCAACCGCCAGATGGAGATCACACCGCCAGATACAGACGGGGTTATCGGGTGCAATCCTGTCAAGATCATGGCGATCCGGCATTTTATTTTCCGGCCAGTCCGACTCATTAAAACCCTGTCCCAATACCCAGTTTCCAGGGCCAAGGGCCAGGGCTTTCTTTGAAACGATTTCTTCCATTTCCTTAAAAGAGAGAACCTTTGAAAAATCGATATGGTCATAGTTCAATGCCCATTCATAAAAATGAAAATGGGTATCTGTAAATCCGGGTAACACAAGCCGGTTACCCAGATCCATCACCTGTGTGTTTTCCGATGCCAGACCTAAAATATCCCGGTCAGACCCGACACTTAATATCCGGTTTCCGGATATGGCAACGGCCCGGGCCATTGGATAACCATCATCCTGGGTGTGAATATTGCCATTATGTAAAATAATATCTGCGTTAGCTTTCATTAGATGATAAATCCTTTTTGAAAAGGGTCGTCATCTTCAATGATAAAATGATGAACTCCCGTTAAATATGCCATACCTTTAATCTGCACAATAAACCCGTCCACAGGCCCGATTTTTTCTTTTTTGATAATCATCGCATCAAAAGAAGTCCCCAGAGGACTGTAATTAATATATCTCTGATTCATTTTGATTTTCCCATAATGATGAAGAAGGGTCAGTTTAGCTGCCGTGCCCGTCCCACAGGGAGACCTGTCAACATGGGATTCTCCATAAACTACCATGCCCCTGCCAGAGGCGCATCCTTTATCATCTTTTGAATCATAGAATTCCGTCACATCAATGGTTCTGACATCCGGTCTGACAGGATGGGACACACTCAACTGCTCATTGGCCGCATCAATGATTTTCATGCCCAGATCACTTAAAAATGCCTTGTTTTCCAGAACCGGTTCCATTGGGATCTGGGTTGAATCCACCATGGCAAAAAAACCGCCAGTACATACAAGATCCACCTTTATTGTTCCAAACCCCTGCACTTCAATCTTTTGACCGGTATCATAAACAAAGGAGGGCACCATATTAATCGCCACAGCATCAATCTTATCCCCATGAACGAATACGCTTGCCTCCATTGGTCCGGACGGGGTATCCACCCGTACAAAATTTTCTCCCTGGGAAAGTGATAGAAAGCCTGTTCTTGCCAGGGTTACGACAGCGCCAATGGTTGCATGCCCGCAAAGATATGGATACCGCTTGGCATCCATGTAAATCAATCCAAACTTTGCCGTCCTGCTTACATTCTCAGTCAGCACGGCAGCCAGAATTTCTTTGGACCCTCTGGGTTCTTTTGTTAAAAGACACCGGATATTATCATAGCGGGATTTAAACCAATCCAGCTTATCCATCATAGTTTTCCCTTTGATATCCCCCAGGCCATTAACGACCAGACGTGTGGTTTCCCCTTCTGTGTGGGAATCAATAGTTGTAACGCAATTTTCAAACCCCTTTGATGCCTTTGAAAAATCATTGAAAAATTTCATTTGAAAAATCCTTAGAAAAAAATTCAACTGCTATTTACCATAAAAAAACTATCTTTAAGTTAAACCAACTATCTTTTTAAAGCAAATACAAGATTTTTTACTGTTTGAATAAATACACGCCAAAAATATTTACATCTTGTCTGCAACCTGAAATAATGAATTTTCAAATAATAAAACTTAGGGAGTTCATCCATGTTTAACCATATTATCAATGCCGCTGAAAGATTAAAGGGCCATGCCAATCATACCCCGGTAATGACCTCGGGTACCTTAAATAAACTGGTGGGGGCGGACATCTATTTAAAATGTGAAAACTTTCAAAAAATGGGCGCGTTCAAGTTCAGGGGGGCGTTCAACAGCATTTCAAAACTTACAACGCTTGAAAAAGCAAGAGGGGTCATCACCTATTCCTCGGGGAACCATGCCCAGGCCGTTGCCCTTGTGGGAAAGATGCTCAATGTGGAAACAACCATTGTCATGCCGAAAAATGCACCGGCAACAAAACTGGCTGCAACAAAAGAGTATGGTGCCATTGTGGTTGAATATGATCCTGAGGAAGGAAGCCGGGAAGATATTGCATTAAAAATCCAGGAAGAGCAGGGGTTGACCATGATCCCGCCATTTGACCATCTGGATGTCATAGCCGGTCAGGGAACAGCTGCTCTGGAGCTGTTTGACCAGGCAGGAACCCTTGACATGCTGCTGACCCCCTGCGGGGGCGGAGGTCTGTTAAGCGGCTGCGCCATTGCAGCAAAAGGCAAAAACCCTGACTGCAAGGTCATTGGTGTGGAACCTGAGCTTGCAGATGATGCCTGCAAATCATTTAAGACCGGAATCCTTCACCGTGTTAAAAATCCCGATACCATTGCCGACGGCACCAGAACCGAGTCCCTTGGAAAAATCACCTTTCCTTTGATATTGGAGAATGTTGACGATATGGTAACGGTTTCGGAAAAAGATATTATTCTTGCCGTACAATTTTTATTTTTCCGCATGAAACTTGTGGTGGAACCCTCCGGCGCTCTCGGGCTTGCAGCCCTTTTAAACAAAAAGGTTGTGCCAAAGGGAAAAGTCGGTGTTATCTTAAGCGGCGGCAATATTGACGCTAAAACCATGGGGATAATTCTGAAATTATAAAATACTGTTTGAAAAAAGGAAACAACATGAGAGTGAGTGTTTGCGAACTGCCCAATTCCTGGACAGAATCTGACATCTATTGGAACAAGCTTATCCATCATCTTGAAACAGAAAAATCAGACATGCTGGTGCTGCCTGAAATGCCGTTTTTTGAATGGGTTACAAAATCAGACAAGGTTGATACACGCCTTTGGGAGCAGGCCGTAAA
The DNA here is from genome assembly GCA_937880875.1 of uncultured Pseudomonadota bacterium. Taxonomy (GTDB): domain Bacteria; phylum Desulfobacterota; class Desulfobacteria; order Desulfobacterales; family Desulfobacteraceae; genus Desulfobacula. Next base: position 31,175 of record CALGRI010000196.1, on the reverse strand, counting down.
AGCCCATGACAAATGGATTGACAGATTATATGAATTGCCCGTGGCAATGACCATTGCCACAAGACCGGTAATAGAAAACAGCCGGCATTTAAACCGCGGCTTTATCTTTACCCGGGAAAAAGGTGTTATCACTGTTCATGACAAATACTATCTGCCGGATGAACCCGGATATTATGAAGCCTCCTGGTATGAAAAAGGAGAGGACCATTTTAATATTATCCATATCAACGGGCTCAGGATTGGATTTCTCATCTGCACTGAGATATGGTTTACCCAAAGAGCCCGGCAGTATTTAAAACAGGGTATTGATATCCTGGTCTGTCCCAGGGCCACCCCGAAAAGCAAAGTAGACATCTGGGTTACCGGGGGAAAAGCCGCTGCCATTGTATCCGGTGCCTTCTGCCTTTCATCCAATTACAATGGCCCGAATACCCGGGAAGAAGATTTTGGCGGCACGGGCTGGATAATTGAACCGGAACGGGGGGATGTTCTGGGAACAACTGCTTTGGATCAAAACTTTCTAACCCTTGATATTGATATCAATGATGCCAGAAATGCCAAGATGACATATCCCCGATATGTAAAGGAATAAACAGAGCCCTACACAATGCCGATCCACAATCCAAGAGGTGTTCCCTTTATCATCAATCCTCCATCTGGACTGTTATCTTAGGTTTTATGCCATATTTTTTCATCCGATATTGAAGAGTAGATCGGGGGACATCTAAAAGGCGGGCTGTCCCTTTTTTACCCCCAATGATTCCCTTGCATTTAATCAGGGCTTGTTCAATGGAAATACGTTCGGATTCCGCCAAAGTTTTAATGGGAATATTCTTCTCAATATTCGTTTGTTCTTCGAGTTCAATCATTTTTTCGATGTCATGAGGATTTATTAACTCTCCAGGTTTGAGAATTATCATTCGTTTGACAAAATTTTTCAATTCCCTGACATTTCCAGGCCAATGATATGCATTTAAAAGCTTAATTGCCTGCTTGCTATATCGAGGAGCGGGTTGATGGATGAGATAAGATTCATTGAGCGTGACATGCTCAATTAATAATGGAATATCACCCACCCTTTCCCGCAAAGGAGGTACATGAATTTGAATAATATTAAGCCGGTAGTATAGATCATTTCTTAACTTGCCTTCTTGAATACTTTTTACAGGATCTCTATTTGTGGCTGCAATCAAACGAAAATTGACTTCTCTGGGCTTGCTGTCACCCACACGTTCAAAGCGGCTTTCCTGTAATACCTGCAATAACTTTACCTGCTGATTTTCAGGTAATTCACCTACCTCGTCAAGAAAAATTGTTCCCATATGAGCCATTTCGAAACGCCCTACACGCTGGGAATCTGCACCGGTAAACGCTCCTTTGGCATGACCGAACAATTCACTCTCAAACAGCGTAGGGGGAATAGCCGGACAATTGACTTTAACAAACATGTGATCTTTGCGGGGGCTGATATGATGTATGAACCGTGCTATAAAATCTTTTCCAGTTCCTGTTTCACCCGTCAGAAAGACCGGGGCATCAATTTCTGCAACTCTCTTAACCACATTCATAATTTCAGTCATTTGAGGAGATGTGTAACAGAAATCTTTTGATTTGTAATCTTCAGAAGCCCCAATTAAATATCGTTTTTCTCTTTCCAGGTTCTGTTTTTCATTTTTCAGCCGGTTATAGGCCACCAGATTGTCAACTGCTATGGCCACCTGTTTAGATACTTCCGTGAGTAATCCTGATAATTCAGACAGATTAGGAGGGGCGGTTTTAAACGAAAAATGAAGCGTCCCAAAAACAATATTTCGCATAATCAGCGGAAATGCCATGGTTGACATCAACCCTGCTTTAACCATTTGTCCGATGGAAAACATATCCTTATAGCGTGACAGGTCATCAATAATTACGGGTTGCCTGGATTGTATGGCCATTTTTGCGATAGCACCTTTCAAAAATGGACGCTTTTCTAAACTTGAAATGCCTTTGGGATCAATCCCGTCTGCAATGGTAAAGTATTGCAGGGACTGGCCTTTTTTGTCATAAAGATTGATACTCAAGCGGTCACAGGGAAAATGTTTTTTTAGTTCTGCTGCAAGGGCATTAAAAAAATCTTGTTTTGATGTTTTGGAAATTACGGCATTTGTTATTTCTAAAAGTATCTGGTGCCTGGTGGCAAGATTCCATTGCATATAACCTCCATATTTAAAAAATAATCTCAGGTATCTTTGCTGTTCCAAATGGTTTAGACTGATTTCAGAAAGAAAGTCAAGCCCAATATTGGGCATAGCGCCCAATATTGGGCCCCAAAACACAATGTCTGTTTGGTCTATTAAATAAAAAAATTTTAAAATACAGCAGGTTATAAAAAAACATGTGAATGGCATCATATTTGCTACCTATTTAGTAAAGGATTCACTGATTAAATTTATTAACAAACCTATTTATCAATTAAGGAGTAATTTAGATGATTCAATTCTTGATCCATGAAAAAGGAGATAGTGTCGGTGTTGCCACTGTCGACATCAAAGCAGGCGAGACGGCTAAAGGGCTGTATATGGACTCACAGGAGCCGATGGAAATAAAAATCCTGGTGGATATCCCGTTGGGACACAAAATGGCTGTAACTGATCTCAAGGTTGACGAAGCCGTCATCAAATATGGTGCTGATATTGGAAGAGTTGTTGCCGATATCAAAAAAGGCGGTCATGTTCACACTCAAAATTTGAAAACAAGGAGATGGTAATCATGAGCAACCCCAAAGTAATGGCCTATAAAAGAGAAAACGGACGTGTTGGCATCCGTAATCATGTTGTGATTCTGCCCTTGGACGACCTGAGCAATGCGGCTTGTGAAAATGTGGCACACAATATTAAAGGGTGCAAGGCTCTTCCCCATGCCTATGGACGTCTACAGTTTGGCGAAGACCTGGAACTTTTTTTTAGAACCCTGATCGGCACGGGTGCCAATCCCAATGTGGCTGCTGTTGTTGTCATCGGTATTGAACCGGAATGGACCAACCGGGTTGTGGAAGGTATTGCCAAAACCGGCAAACCGGTTACCGGTTTTGGCATTGAGCGCCATGGGGATATCAAAACAGTTCAAATGGCCAGCTGGAAAGCCAAAGAATATGTCCAATGGGCAAGTGAAATCCAGAGGCAGGAATGTGACCTGAGCGAAATCTGGGTATCCACCAAATGTGGAGAGTCCGATACCACTTCCGGTCTGGCTTCCAACCCGACGGTTGGAAATGCATTTGAAAAATTGGTTGAAATGGGCGGAACCTGTTCTTTTGGTGAGACCAGTGAAATCACCGGTGCTGAGTTGGGCGTTAAGGAAAGAGCAGCAACCCCGGAAGCAGGGGAACAATTTATGGCGCTGTTTGATCGCTATGCTGCCATGATTGACCGCAATAAGACCGATGACCTTTCCGGAAGCCAGCCTACCAAGGGTAACATTGCAGGCGGACTGACCACCATCGAAGAAAAAGCATTCGGTAACGTCCAAAAAATTGGTAAAAAGATAAACTACTTGGGGGCCTTAGACAAAGCGGTAACACCTCCAGGACCAGGACTTTGGTACATGGATTCATCCAGTGCTGCAGCCGAGGCAGTGACCTTATGGGCAGCCGCAGGTTTTGTCGCACATTTGTTTCCTACAGGCCAGGGCAACATCATTGGTAATGCCATCGAACCTGTGATAAAATTGACAGCCAATCCGCGCACAGCGGGTGATATGTCTGAGCATATTGACTATGACTGCTCTGGTATTCTAAGGGGTGAAATGACCCTGGATGAATCCGGAGATAATTTGCTTGCAATGTTGGTTCGGACCTGCAATGGCAGGCGGACTGCCCAGGAAGCACTGGGGCATGAGGAATATGTTTTTACCAAGCTTTATGAAAGTGCATAAAACAAATAAGATACTATTATAAATTTAAAAAAAGAATAAAAGGCTTAAGTTATGGAAAAAAAGAAAAATAGCAGCTATACAACTGGTGAACGTTTGACATTACTTGTTTTTGCCTTCTCAGTGGCCCTTTATTTCTTGAATATTTTATTGGGAAAAGCTTCAATCCAATGGGGCTGGGATGTTTTCTATCTTGGGAATGTCAGTGAGTTTTTACTACTCCTGTTTGCCTCGATAGCTTTTGTTGCAGCTGCTTTGCAACGCGAGTCAAATACTAAGCAAAACAATAAATAATCATAATTTAATGGAGGTAAGCGATGTCTAAAGAAATGAATAACGAAAATGAAATCAAAAGTTTGGGTAAAATTGATCGTAGACGTTTCATGGAACTAACTGCCAAATTCGGATTCACAGCTGCTGCCATTGCCATGACAACAGGGGTTGTGGGCGCACCCGAGGCCCATGCTGCCACGGTCAGCAATGAGGAAAAAGAGCGGAAAAGTGCAGCAAAATACACCATGAATCTTGCCACCGGCTATATCCTTGGTGCCTCTAGAACCTATCCCATTATGCAACTGGATATGAAAGAAAATATCCAGAATTTCACCAATGGCAAGGTATATGTCAAACTCGCGCCGGCAGGTCAGCTAGGAGCTGGAAGTGCCCTGGTTCAGAAGGTTCAGACCGGCACCATACAGGCGGCACAGCATTCCATTTCCAATTTTGCACCATTTGCACCGGCAGCCGATCTTATCAATATCCCCTATTGGTGCGGAGAAAATCAGAAATTTGTAAACCTTGTGACATCCCAGGCCTGGAAGGATGAAATCAATCCCAAAATTGAGGCCAAGGGATTTAAGGCCCTCTGGTATGTGACCATTGACCCAAGGGTTGTGGCCCTTCGCAAAGGCATCAAAGGGCCGATTAAAACCCCGAATGATATGAAGGGACTTAAATTTCGTGTGCCTGGATCTAATATTCTCCAGCAGTTCTACAGGCTGTTAGGCGCAAACCCGACACCCATAGCATGGGGTGAAACTGCATCTGCCATCAAACAGGGTGTTGCAGATGCCCTTGATCCTTCTGTTGAAGCATTGCTGATATTTGGATTCAAGGATGTGCTTTCCAGCATTACTTTCAACGGTGCTGTTCCCGATTCCCAGGTTTATTCCTGCAATCTCAAATGGTTTAAAAGTCTGCCCCAGGATGTTCAGGACGGGATTGATTATGCCAGTGAAGTAACCATGAGACAGAACCATGCCAAAGTACCGGCTGCCCGCGCCTATGCCATGTCAGAACTGACAAAGTTTGGTGTTAATTTCTATGTGCCAACACCCAGTGAAAAAGAGGCCTGGGTCAAGGCCGCAGGAGCCCAGCTTCCTGCCTGGGATGATATTAAAATGGAACTCATCGGTTCATTATCCAAATTCGACAAGCTTGTAGAGGCTGCCAACACAAAAGGCAGTTACCATGTTGATGACGTAAAAGCCTGATCAAATCAGGTTGAGGCTGTGCCCGGATGAAAACACCCAGTTTATTAAAAAAAATCTGGGTGTCGTCCGGTCACAGCCAGCCAAATTAAAGGCAATTTGATATTCCGGGCATGGTACTAATGATTGACAGAGTAGAAAAGTGTTTTCAGGAGGAAGTTCATGGGTATTAAAGCGTTTTTTTTAGAAATTGACCGAAATGGTGAACGATATTTAACCCTGCCGTTATACACTTTGGTTGTCATAACGATTTTCATGGAGGTGTTCCGAAGGTTTTTCCTCTCCTACTCTTCCATATGGTCTGAAGAGATCGCCCGTTACGCGTTTATTTACATCACCTGGATCGGTGCAGCTGCTGCCATTAAGGAGCGGGCCCACATCAGGATTGATGTTATCCTGCCTTTACTACCAAATAAAGGGAAAGCAATCGTGTTTATTTTTGGCGATATTATTACCTTGATCCTTGCCTGTATTGCACTTTACTGGTCCATGGAACCGGTATTGAACTCCATTCATTTCGGGTCAGTTACCCATGGGTTGAGGATCAGTCATGCCTGGTTTCTTGCTGCAGTACCACTGGGATTTACCATGATCATCTGGCGGTTGCTCCAGTCCATGAAAAGGGATTTAAGTGATCTGAAAGCAGGTCGGTCTGTTTTTGAAGGCAAAAAACTGTTTGATTAAGGAAAAAAGGATCTGAAAATGTATAGCCATCTTATGAATACCGCTGAACTATCTCTTGGCTGGGACTTTTACGGACCACTGCTGGGAATGGTCATATTGATTCTCCTGGGGGTAAGGATCTGGGCTGTTATCGGTCTGGGTTCGGTCATCATGCTGATGACCACCGAGGTTTTACCGGCGACTCTTTTAGGAGAGGCCCTGTTTGACGGTGTTGACTCCTTTGCCCTGATCGCCGTGCCCTTGTTTATTTTAACCGGCGATGTGCTGGTTAGAAGCGGATTGTCCAACAAACTGCTGGATGTGGCCGAAGCAACCATGGGATGGCAGCGGGCCGGTCTTGGAACCTCAACGGTCCTTGGCTGCGGGTTTTTTGCCTGTATTTCAGGGTCTGATGCAGCCGATGCCGCTGCCATTGGCAGGATTACCATAGATCGTCTGGTGGAAAAAGGGTATCCCAAAGCCTATGCCTGCGCACTTGTAGCTGCCGGCGCCTGTACCGGGATTCTGATTCCGCCCTCCATTTCCTATATTATTATTGGCCTTGTCCTGGGCATCTCCGCTTCCACTTTGTTTCTGGCAGCAGCCATTCCAGGGGTATTGGTATTAATGTCTGTAATGGTCACAAACTTTCTGGTCAACCGGATAAAGGGATACGAAGATTCCAGGGGAAGTTTTGATGTACATCATTGGCTTAGAACTGTCTGGGACGGACGGTATGCCCTTTTGATCCCTTTTATCATACTGGGCGGAATCTATTCAGGTATTTTTACCCCGACCGAATCGGCATCAGTAGCGGTGATTGCAACCTTAATCATCGGATTTTACCAAAAAAATCTTAGGCTTTCAGATGTGCCTAAAATGTTGGAAACATCTGCCAAGGTCAGCGGTGTCATCGTCCCCATCATTGCCATGTCACTGCCCTTTGCCCAGACACTGGCAGCCCTTGAAGTCCCCCAGTATTTTGTTTATGCCATGACCTCCATGACGGAAAACAGATATCTGATAATGCTCAGCATGATCGCCATCCTGATTATTGCCGGCTGTGTCATGGAAACCACGCCGAACATCGTTATATTGGCACCAATTTTAATGCCCCTGGCCCAGGAAATCGGCATGAATGATATTCATTTTTGCATCATGATGGTCAGCGCTCTGGGTATCGGATTTATCACGCCTCCTTTGGGATTGAATCTGTTTGTGGTATCCGGTGTTGCCGGAGAACCGGTTTTATCCATTTCCCGGCATGCTATTTATTTTGTTTTCAGCATGCTGGTCGTCGTTATCTTTTTAATGCTGGTGCCGGGCATTACGCTCTGGCTTTTGTAACAGCTTTTAACAGCACCCTGGAAAAAGCTGTATTATAAACAAATATTGTTAATATAATTATACTAATTTAGTTATCAAAGAACCTTTAATATAAAGACAACGCAACAGGTGTTTTAATTTTTAAAATCAAACTTCAGGAGATAAAAAAATGAGCACAACCTATTTAAAAAAAGCAAGTAAAACCGCAGAAACAGGTGAAGAAAAAACACAGGAAATTGTTATCAACATGCTGAACGATATCCGGGCAAACAAGGAAGAGGCAGTTAAAAAATATGCTGAAAAACTTGACAAATGGACCGGCGATTTCATCGTTACCCAGGAAGAGATTGATAAAGCAGCCGGGCAGTTGAGTGAACAGGTTAAAAAAGACATTCACTTTGCCCATGAACAGGTATATGGATTTGCCGTAAAACAGCGGAAAAGCATGGTGGAGTTTGAAACAGAACTGCACCCAGGTGTGATTGCAGGCCAGCGCCTGATCCCGGTAAACTGTGCAGGGTGTTATGTGCCTGGTGGCCGCTTTGCCCATGCAGCCTCCGCCCTTATGAGCATTGCAACAGCCAAAGCTGCGGGTGTTCCCTTTGTGGTTGCCTGTTCTCCCTCACACCATGGCGGCGGTATCCATCCATCCATTTTATATGCCATGTCTGTTGCCAAACCAGATGTTATCCTGACCCTGGGTGGCGTTCAGGCAATCGCTGCCATGACCTTCGGCCTTTTTACCGATAAACCTGCCGATATCATTGTGGGTCCGGGAAATAAATTTGTAGCTGAAGCCAAACGGATCCTTTTTGGCGAAGTGGGAATCGATGTTTTTGCCGGTCCTTCTGAAATTCTGGTAATCGCAGATGAAACAGCAGATCCTGAAGTTGTGGCCTTTGATCTTGTAGGGCAGGCCGAGCACGGATATGACTCTCCTGCTGTTTTGATCACAACATCTGAGGAGATGGCCAAAAAGGTGATGGAGTTGATGCCAAAAGTGATTGAAGACCTTCCCGAGCCAGAGGTAACAAGAGCCTCCTGGGCTGACTATGGTGAAGTTATTCTGGTGTCTGATAGAGAAGAAGCTGCAAAGGTCAGTGATGAATACGCTTCCGAACATTTGGAAATTCATGCTGCAGATCTTGACTGGTGGTTGAAAACACTTACCAATTATGGTTCCTTGTTCCTGGGTGAAGAAACAACGGTTGCCTATGGTGACAAAACCTCTGGTCCCAACCATATCCTGCCGACCAAAAAGGCTGCCCGTTATTCAGGCGGCTTAAGTGCAGGCAAATTTATAAAGACCTTAACTTATCAGCGCATGACAAAGGAAGCCAACCGGCAGATTGGGACAGTAGCAGCACGAATCTCCAGGCTTGAGGGAATGGAAGGACATGCCAGGACATCTGATATCCGGATGAAAAAATATTTTCCCAACGAAACCTTTGACCTCACTGGAGACTAATACGATGAAATGCATTGATCTATTATTTGGTATAACCGGCCATGTGGCCCTTGTTACCGGAGGAAGTTCTGGAATTGGCAGGGCCATTGCGTTCTGCCTTGCCGAAGCCGGAGCTGCTGTGGTTCATGTTGCCCTGCCCGGCGAAGAGGAGGCATTAAAACAAGCTGTCCTGGATGTTGAAAATATAGGGGGAAAAGCCGCCTTTCTGACCTGTGATGTTTCCGACATGGATGCCCTGGCGCAGACAGCCAAACAATCGGCTTCTTTTTTTGGTGCCCCGGATATTCTGGTCAATGCAGCAGGTATAAACCTGCGCCAGCCCTGGGACGAAATCAGCTCTGAAAGCTGGAACAAACAAATTGATATTAATTTAAAAGCCCCCTTCTTTTTGGCCCGGCACCTTATTGGCGGTATGCAGGAAAAAGGATGGGGGAAAATCATTAATATTGCCTCACTTCAATCTGAACGTGCATTTCCCAACAGTGTTCCCTATGGAGCATCCAAAGGTGGGGTGATGCAGCTTACACGGGCCATGGCCGAAGCCTGGTCAAGGGACCAGAGCGGGATTACCTGTAATGCCATTGGCCCTGGTTTTTTCAAAACCGGCCTGACCCAGGACCTGTATAAGCAGAATGATGTGATTGAAGCTTTAGCCCGGCAGACCATCATCGGGCGGAACGGGGTTTTGGATGACTTAAAAGGGGTTGCCATCTTTTTAGCATCCCCAGCCTCTGATTATATTACCGGACAAACTATTTATCTGGATGGCGGCTGGACTGCAAAATAGAGCCCAACAATTAACTATTATGGATAGTCCCCCCTGGTTTTGCCGGGGGGGACTGCCAATGTTTAAAATTTGCGGGAACATATGAAACCCCCGGCATTATCAACAGTCATAGATTTGAAAAAAAGGCTATATTATGAAAGCACTCGTATACACGGATACCAATGAAATCGTTTACCGGGAAGAGCCAGATCCGGTTCTTGATCCCGGCGAAGTTTTATTAAAAATAGAAGCCACAGGCATCTGCGGTTCTGATATGCATGCTTACCATGGCATTGACCCACGGCGGGTTCCCCCGCTGATTCTGGGTCACGAAGTAGCAGGCACTATTGCATCGGGCACTCAAGAAGGCAGCCGTGCTGTGATCAACCCTTTAATTACCTGCTGTGCCTGCCAATATTGTGACACAGGATTTTCAAACCTCTGTGACCAAAGAGAACTGATTGGCATGCGGCTGGCAGGTGCTTATGCAGAGTATGTCAAAATACCAACCAGAAACCTTGTTGCACTTCCTGAAACCCTGAGTTCAGTTAATGCAAGTCTTGCTGAACCAACAGCTACTGCCATTCATGCCTTAAACCTGGCCAGAATCAAATCTCCCCGCCCCCTTGCAGAGCTAAAGATTATGGTCATCGGTGGTGGTGCTATCGGCATGCTGGCGGCCCTCCTGTTGAGAGGATATGGGTGTTTTGATATCCTTTTAGCTGAAACCAATGATCTTAGAGGAAAATCTGCGGCTGAGCATATTGGATGCCAAGTCTTCAACCCTATAACAGATTCCACCTTTCAAAACGATAGCTTTGACCTGGTAATCGACTGTGTTGGGGGAGGTAAAACCCGAAAGCTTGCCATGTCAGCCGTAAAACCAGGCGGGACACTGGTACATATAGGCTTGATGGATTCACAAGACGGCCTGGATATTCGAAAACTCACCCTTTTTGAAGTCACATTGATCGGGGTTTATTGCTATACAGCTGCTGATGTAAGGGCTGCAGTAAAGGCTCTTGATGCAGGTTTGCTGGGAGATCTCAGATGGGTTGAAACCCGCCCCCTTTCCCAAGGGGCTCAAGCCTTTTCCGATCTTGACAAAGGGTTAACTGCTGCGGCAAAAATTGTCCTGGTGCCAGATTCGCACACATAAACTGAAACCATGCAAATTCAGCTTGTATTCTTAAAAAGATGTTTGAAGTGATTGGAGAACGGATCAATACCTCCAGAAAAAAGGACCAGGAATCGATTGTTGCCATTTGAAGTTTAATATGGCAGTTTTTTTGTGTTACACTATTCATAACAAAAACTCTTCCTTTGTCTGCCACCACCCAATGGTGGTACCGACTCGCTGGAACTGGATATTTTCCTTTAATTCAATCTGCCTTATCCAGTCGGCAAGACCGGAAGCATGGTGGATGATCAAGGGCGTGCTGTGATGGGGTAAAATATCGTGTGACAATTGGTACATGCTGATGGTTTTATTAATTTCATGGGAAATCTGTGGGTTGTCCCAGGGTGTTGGATGGATAAACCCATGATTAGCCCCCTCCTGTTTCAGGTAGCCCAGATTGGCGGGGTATCTTGATTTTAACTGCCTTATAGCCTTGATGGCATCCAGGTTTGTCTGTCGATCAAGTCCTTTGTTCAGGTTCTTTAAAATCGAATCATCAAAGGATTCAAATCCAATGGAGGACAATAAAATCCGGACATTTTTCTTTGTGGCGATGTCCAATGCTGCTGCCAGCGGTTTGAGACCCTTTATGAGATAGTCTGCCCGCAGGGTCAGATTGATCTGGGATAATTCAATGGCCAGTTCATCTGCCAGCTTGAAAAGCTGTGATAGTTTAAACAGAGGACTTTCATTAATCAGCTCAAAGGGTATTTTCCTGCCGTCACCATCCTCTGGCAAACACCATAATTGTTTTTTAAATGCAGCCTCACCCACACCTCCGAAATACCCTTTATCAACTGCCACATCACAAAAGCTGCATCCTTTCTGACAAATGGTTATATAAGAAGGTTGAGGCCCATTTTTAACAAGCCCTGCTGGATAATCAATGAAGACTTGCCTTTCTTTTGCTGCATGCTGGCATCCGATCTGCTGCAATACCTGGGCCGTTGTGATGGTTATGGGTTCAAAGACAGAACCATTTAACAGATACAAAGTTTGCCAGTCAACCGCTGAAAGAAAGGTGTCATCCCAATCAGTGGAAGGGGTTTCATTGATCCGGCCATTGGCATCTTTGCATAACACCCCGTCAAATTTTGATATGTCTTTATCAAAACCAGATGATAGAATGGGGATAATCTGCTGGGCAGGGCCGTGCAGGGCAAAGGAAAAACAATCAGAAACTCCCTTAAAGCGGTGAGGATAGGATTGCCAGCCCTTCTCTCCTTTATAATCAGGCCCTGCCTGGGAACCGGCAAGAATGGTGATTGCACCCTGTTCCTTTAATTCCCTGGCAAGATCAAACAGGTCTGATCTTCCCCCAAGGGATGAAAAGCCCAGAATCTTTTGCTGGTCTCCAAAATAGTGATTTAAAGCCGTTTTGACATCCTTTATATCATTCTCATTGGTCACCCCCACAACAATGGCATTAAAATCAGTATGACTATTGATGATGGTGGCTGCCATCTGGGGGCCTAAAAGCCCATAGGACTCCCCTTTAAAATAGCCTGTCAGGATCACCAGTTTCTTTATTTTTCCGTTCATGTTTTACAACACCCCTTAAAACAATACTGCACGTTCCGGGCTAATCCTGGAACGTGCAGTATAAACTAACTTAAATCCTTTATAAAGATTTTATAAACTTAAGCTTCTTTCAGAGCAATTTTATGACTTGTGGCATACAGTTTTTTTGCAGCATCCTGTTTTTTGAGAATGGCCACATCATCTGCATCCACATATTCAACACATTGAACTTCACAGAATCTTACACACTGGGGGTCTCCATCACACAGGTCACATTTGAACACTTTTCTGTCAATGGAGTTAAATCCCATGGCGCCAAAGGGACAGACTGCCACGCATGAGCGGCAGCCGATACATTTGTCATAATCCACTTCAATTTTGTTAAGTTCATCATTGCGGGAAATCGCATTGGCAGGACATACACCCATGCAGGGGGCATCCTGGCACTGCTGGCAGGCCATGGGGATGTACACCCCGTCCATTTCCCATTTCATTACTCTTATGCGGCTTCTGGCAGGGTTGGAAACCCCGTCATGCTTTACCGCACATACCAGTTCACACAATCTGCACCCTGTACATTTTTCAGGGTTTATCATAAGGACCTTATCCTTTGTTTCCATGATATCCTCCTTTCAAACTTTTACAGCATATGGGATGGCTCATTTGCCAGCCCAAGCCGTTTCAGGGTTTTTGTTGTAGGTTTGCCTTTTTGATCAAGACCTTTGTGCGCATAAAATTCATCAATCATTTTGCTGAATTTTTCCCTGTCAATGGTTGTTCCCACGACATCAGGAGCACCCCTTCTTGTGGGCTCGTCAAAATAACGATGGTTGATCATATCGCCTTTTTCAAGGTCATCTCTTGTCAAACCTTCCCTTAAGTTGAAAAGTCTTTCCACCATGTTGCAGCGCTCTGCAATATCCCACAGCTCTTCCGGGGTAAATTCAAGCCCGGTGTTGTAATACAACACTTTGGGCCAGTCTTCAAAGTTTGGCAATGTCGCACCCAGAAAGGTTGTATGGTATTTGCAGATACCCAGACAGTCTACACCCATATAGCAGTTTTCCTGCCAGAAGACCTGCCAGGGTTTTCCAATGTATTCGGTATGCTCGGAAGACAGAGGCCCTTCATAGGGGATGGGACTGGAGTATATTTTTCTCAAAACATCCACAGGCAAATGATAAAGATCAATTGCCGGACGACTTCTTAAATGGTCAGATCCCCTGGAAGAGGTTGCAATATTCAATGCCAGTGCCGGGGTAGCCCTTTCATCGGAATGAAGGTTGCTCATTCCTTTTACCTGGATAAGATAATTAAAAGAATCTTTGCCAAAGGTTTTAGAAGCTGGAATACCACCATTTGCAAGGGCATCGGCAACTTTACCTTTTCTAAAGCAGATGCGCTCAATCATTTCAAGAACAGCTTCATCATTGCCGAATTTAAGATCAAGTCCGTCTGTATCTTTGCTGGTAAGAATACCTAATTCGTAAAGTTCCATTGCCCATGAAATCAAGGACCCTGTTTCAAGGTTATCCATGCCATATTGATCAACAAGATGGTTCCCAACAAGAACAGTTTCAGCCCTTGGCGTATCTGTTTCAGAGCCAAATGCTCCCTGGGATGTATACTCAGGGCCTTCGTCGTATTTTCCTTTTAAGGGCCCGGAAGGAATTCTGTACTGGGCACGGCAATGAACCTGGCATCCAAAACAGCCTGACATGTGATAGGGTCCCATTGTATCTTCACAGATCTCATCAATTGCTTCAGGTTCTATATCATCTGCATATTCACACTGGTTGTATTGAAAATTACGGGTTCTTACCCCGCCCCATGAATTGGTTGCACCCCAGATAAAAGGTGTTCCCAGGGTTCCCTGGGTCTTGTTCACTTTTGCAGATGTAATCTGGTCGATAAAGCGTTTGTTGTATTCAAGGGCTTCAACAGGATGGGCAATCTTAATATCCATGGTTCCTCTGCAGGCGATTGCCTTAAGGTTTTTGGAGCCCATAACCGCACCCATTCCCGTTCTGCCTCCGGCATTTTTAATCCCTGTCATGACATTTGCAAATGCCACAAGATTTTCACCGGCAGGTCCTATCACAAGTGATTTTACTTCCTGATCATTCAACTCATCCCTGATGGCCCATTGGGTATCTGTGGTGGTTTTGCCCCAGATATTTTCTCCATCACGAATTTGGATTTTCCCGTTGTGAATATAAATATAACAGGGTTTTTCAGCTTTTCCTTTGATGACAAGGTGATGAAACCCGGCCCAGGCCATTTCAGGCGCAAAAAACCCGCCCATGTTACATGAACCCAGAAGCCCTGTTAAGGGGGATTTTGCCATGACATGGGTTCTTGCTGTTGCAGATGCGCAGGTAGCCGTCAGGATGCCGCCGCTGACGATGAGCGGATTATCAGGTCCCAGCGGATCACACCCTTTTTTAGAATGATTCAGTAACAGATAAGCATCCAGACCCCGACCACCAAGGAATTTTCTTCTGACATCAAGAGGAATGGTTTTGACCTCTATCTCTCCGGTGGTAAGGTCAATATATGCTATTTTTCTATCCAATGCCATATTATTTACCCTCCATCTTTTTTTTGAATGCTGCATCGGCAAGTTTTTTATTTACTTCCCAGACAGGTCCGCGGATTCTTGGAAAATCAGGCCGAATCCATGCAACACGGAATTCACAGGTACAAACCGGACATTTCACATGTTTGTCACCCGGCTTAGGTTCCAGCCTGCCCATACAGGTTGGATTATGGCATCTAAATTTACCATAGGTTCTGGTTTTACGCAGACTTTCGGCACCTGACATCTTATTGGTATCTACTGCCATAGTGACCCTCCTTTGTTAAGGATTAATATATAAAAATAAACTCTTTACCTTTATTGAGCCTATCGTGACAAAATGACTTATCGCTAAAACAATTTATTTTATCCCGCCCGGCCCATGACAAGTGCACAATTAATTATTGCATTTTATTAAAATTCATAATAATGAACACGAATATAATAAATATTATTATTATATAGTTGTCAAGCTAATTTTTAGCTGTATTGTAATATAAAAAAATTCATTATGGTGAACAATGACAAAAAAATATCAGGCACCCATTGTTAAAAAGGCTTTTCTCATACTGGATGTAATTTCAAAAAGCAGCCAGGGTTTAAAAATCAGTGAAATTTCAAGTCGTTTGGATATCAGCAAAAGCACGGTTCACGGCATCACTGCCGCCCTTGAGGACCTGGGTGCCATTCTACGCAACCCTGTTTCAAAAAAATATAGCACCGGCATTACCCTTATGGAACTTGGGAAAGCAGCCTATGAAAGGCTTGATTTTAAAAATATTGCCCGCCCCTTTATGGAAGAGCTGATGGAACAATGCCAGGAGTCTGTATTTCTTGGCATCAGGAATGCCCACAAGGTAACAGTTATCGATATTGTGGAATCCAGAAAAGACTTTAAAATTACATCTCCCATTGGCACAACCCTTCCATTGCTGGCAGGGGCCATTGGAAAACTGTTTTTATCCCAAATGGAAGTAAAAGATGCACAAAAATATCTAAACTCAAATCCTTTGGTCAAGTTCACGGCCAATACTATTATTGATCCTGTGAACTATGCCAGAGAATTGGAAAAAGTTCGAGAAAATGGCTTTGCCACGGATGATGAAGAATATATTTCAGGCGTCCGAGCGGTTGTAGCACCTGTCAAAGGCTATGGTGCCTATGTTCTGGCTATCTGGGTGGTTGGATTTAAGGCTTCCATGTCCAGAAAAAAGATGCCGTCCATTATTGAACAAACCCTGGCTGCTGCCGACAAAATCACAAAGAAACTGTCTGCCCAGAAATAAAACAGCAAAACCATTTCTTTAGAGGATGACTGGAATGTCATCCATGATCATATCCAATTCTTCATTTTTATAGGGCATCAATACTGCCTGGGATGTCTTTCCATCCACCAGGATTTTTATGGGATTTTCAAATTTTATATGTTTTAAATAAGCTGTTGTGTTTTTACAGTCCTGGCACTTGAAAAATTCATAATCAATAAAATCGTCCCCCTTATTGGAAATGGTAATATAGCTGATCCCAAGGGAGGTAATATTTTGAAAAAAGTGGGAACCCTGGGACGGATCAGCTTTAATGCTTTCAATGGTTGTTTCCACCATCACCCCTACATTGGAAATATCATTCCAGACCACGGGAATTCCCAGCCACCGGTCAGAAGATCCCCATCTGCCCGGCCCGATCAAAACGTATTTTTTGCCGTTTCCATTAAACAAGGCATTAATTTTGTTTATTTCTCCTGCGATTTCCATGGTTTTTCCAGAATCAAAGGTTTCAGGGTCCACATACACCACATCATAGATATCCTTATATTCTCCATTCCCAAGCGAGAGGGTGGAATACGCAAACGCCTCCTGGATCTCTTTTTTGCTTATTTGAACGCCCATATTTTGTTTATAACGGCCCATGGGCCGGATTTGAAGCAGCGAGAACTGGGGTTTTTGCTGCTCGTCCTGGGGCAGATTAACTGCAAACTCAACCTCAACAGAAGACCCCATCCATTTACTGCCTATTTTTGTGACCTCTTCAAGAATTTTTGCCAAAGGAAACGAATTATATTTTAAAATATTGGCAAAGGTTAATACAGGGAATCCTTTATTGGAAAAAGAGTCCCTGATCCTGTTATCCTGGGCATAAAAAGTTGAGGACAAGAACCGGACAACGGGGTGATCCGTTGCATCAGTTAAATCAAGTTTTGCAAGGGTAAGATCTTCAGTGGAGCCGGATATGGATTTCTCATCAATCGGGAATTCGTCAAGTTTTAAGGCATAAAAATATTTTTGAGAATTTTCAAGAATATCATCCAAAGCGGAAAACTGGGGTAAAAACTGGGAATATTTCGGACAAAATCTTAATGTCCGGCCACCTTCCATGACAATTTTCCCAAGCCCAAGAGCAATATAGGTAACCCCTTCTTCTGCTTTTAAATGGGAGATGGGATAAAAATTATAGGACTGGGCCACACCTGAAATGGACGGGTAAAAATAGTTGTTATATGCCATGCCCGTCAATTGCTGAAGAACCACGGCCATTTCCTCATCTTCGGTTCGATGCATGGTGGCTTTTGCATAGGACCTTGGTGCCTTAAGATAGGTAGAAGCATAAACCAGTTTAACAGCCATGATCAATTGTTCAAGCCGTTTTTCAAGATCTGGATGTGAATTTGGCAGCATATAGGTATTATAAAGTCCTGCAAAGGGTTGATAATGAGCATCTTCAAAAAGCGAGGAAGACCGGACTGCAATGGGATATTTGACACTTTGCAGATAAGCGCTCAGGCTTTTTCTCAAGGCGTTGGGAAACCTGGCCTGGATAAATTGTTCAACAATCTGGTTATCTTCCAATTTCTCGTCAGATTCAAGAAGCTTTGCCAGATCATTCGTCTCAATAAAGGTTTTAAACCCTTCCGTTGAAATCACAAAGGTCTGGGGAATACTGATGTCCACGTCTGGAAACTTATCCCGCAAAGAAGTGTCCCGCCTGATCTGGGAGGCCATAAAAGCCAGGCCCCTGGCCTTCCCACCAAGTGACCCCGTCCCGATTTTCATAAAATCCGTATCTGAATCAAATTTTTCAGAATCAAAATCAATAATCTGACCCTGCCTTGATCCCTTTCGTCGGGCATGAATACTATCAATCAAGAACTTCTTCATATCTTTAGGGTCGTGAAAATCACTGATTGTATAAGGTTTGAGCCTGAGTGCAAATTCAATTTCACTTCTGGCCATGAACCATCTTGAAAAATCATTGTTCATGGCATGATAAACAATGGATTCATCGGGAATTTCAGACAAAAGTTTTTCAATGGCCCTCAGGTCACTGGCCCTGGCAATTTCCTCACCATTTGGCATGCGAAACACAAAAGCACCAAACCCAAGATAGGAAACAAAAAAACTTTTAATCTGATCATTTAAATTGCTTGAATTTTTATTGATAAACACGGCAGGAATATCAACCACCTTTGCCTCGTTATGATCTTCAGTGCTCAGAATCAGAACAGGCAGATCTGGAATTTCCTTTTTGATTTTTGTTAAAAGCTTGTACCCTGCAAGCTCATCCAATACCCCGTTTTTCGGATACCGCATGTCAGAAAAAACAGATAACAGAAAAGGTTTATATTTTTCATAAAGAACCATAGCCTCTTCATAGTTGTGGGCAACCAATACTTTAGGACGACCCCTCATTTTTAACAGCCTGTGTTCTTCATTAATGGATTCATCAATAACAGACTGTGTCTGCATCACAATCTGTTTGTAAAGCACGGGTAAAAAGGAGGAAAAATGATAGGGTGAATCCTCCACCAGAATGATCACCCTGACATTGGCATTCGCAGTATCAAAGGCAACATTCATTTCATCTTCAAAATTTTTGATAATGGCCAGCAAAAGGTCTGCATTGCCACCCCAGATGTATGTCCGGTCAATGGCCGTAGAATTGTCTACACAGATATATTGATCAATATCGCAGGTATTATGAAGCAGCATAAAAAAGGGCAGATCAGTATATTTTTGCTTTACCTTTGCACCAAAGGAATATACATCCATTTCATCCAGGCTTGGCATGGCAAGGATTAAATCAAATTTTTTCTCCTCAAGCTTTTGAAACGCCTCTGAAGCAGAGGATGCCCATGTAAGCCTTGGGGGTTTTGACAGATTAAGCCCCTTGTATTCATTTATGATTCTTGTTGAAAGACGGCCTTCCTCCTCCATGATAAATGCATCATAGGGGCAGGATACCAAAAGAATGTCACCCACTTTATTGGCCATTAATTCATGATATAGCTTGAGAGACGTCGCCTTTGTCGATTCAGTGGGAGTATTCATCTGTATAACCCTTTGTAAAGATTTGATATATTGTTAACCCAGAATTTTTTTGATTAAAGTATATTAAAAACAGCATAAGAATGCAATGGAAGAGAAACCCTGCCCTGGGCAACCCATGTAAATATTCCAAAACCCCTGCCTTAATAGTTGTTAAATATTGACTTTTTGATAAATTTTTCTTATCTGGTTTTAATTATTTGTTGTCTGGATTGAACAATTAAAAGATGATTTGTATAATCGCAAAGGACCTATTCTAATATTTAAACCCGGGACAAATTAAAACATGGAAATAAAAATTACCAGGACAGCCGATACAGTCCTCATGGTCAGGCCCAGGGATTTTGGGTATAATATTGAAACAGGGTTTGACAATGAATTCCAGAAAAAACCGGCACTAGGCCAGGAGGAACTGAAAAAAAAAGCCAATAAAGAATTTCAAGCCATGGTGGATGGTCTTAGAAGTAAAGGGATAACCGTGCTCATACTGGAACCGCCCATTAACCACGATATCACAACACCGGATGCTATTTTCCCT
Source organism: uncultured Pseudomonadota bacterium (assembly GCA_937880875.1). GTDB lineage: Bacteria > Desulfobacterota > Desulfobacteria > Desulfobacterales > Desulfobacteraceae > Desulfobacula. The sequence goes on along the minus strand of CALGRI010000196.1, from coordinate 11,411 downwards.
AACAACTGGTTTTCCACGGAACATGATGGTACCATTTTAACCTATCCCATGATGGCAAGAAACAGAAAAGCTGAAAGGCGGCTTCTGGAGATAGAAAAACTTCTCAATGAAAATAGATATACCATTCGCAATTGCATCAATGTAGGAAGAATTGATGAACCCAAAAAGTTTCTGGAAGGCACGGGCAGCCTGATCATAGATCATGTTGATGAAGTGGTGTATGCTGCGCGGTCTGAGCGATGCCATCCAGATCAGTTTGACAATTTTATCCGCTTAAGATTTTACCGTGAAGGAATTTTGTTTGATACAAAAAGTTCTTCAGGAAACCCCATCTACCACACCAATGTCATGATGAGCCTTGGAGAAAAATACGCGGTTATATGTCTTGCCTGCATTTCAGATAAAAAACAGAGGAACCATGTCCTTGAAACCTTAAACAAATCCTTTGATGTCATGGAAATAACCATGGACCAGATGGAAAACCATTTTTGTGGCAATATTCTTGAGGTGAGAAACCAGAAAAATGAATCCTTTATTGTGATGTCTGAAAAAGCCAGGCAGGGATTTACAAAGGATCAGAAAAAATTTCTTGAACAATATGGTGAAATCTTAAGTTTTGATCTGTCTTTCATAGAAAACATTGGTGGCGGCAGTGCCAGATGTATGATGGCGGAAATTTTTTCCATCAGAGAAAAGGAAATTAGTTAATCCAGTCCCATCTGCTTTTCAACTTTAGCAATCTCGTTTAAAAGGCTTTCCTTTTCTTTCTGAGTTAATCCTTTGGAAGAAAGCCTTTTCTGCAATCCCAAAAGGATCATCTCCTCTCTGTATTCATTGCATGTGTATTGTCCACCCTTATTTGACTTTTCCATATTTTAACTATTCTCAGTTGAATTTAATATAATTCGTATTTCACAAGTTTGCCATCAAGACCGCCAATTTTCAAAGGACGTTTCCAGGATGGGGACAGGGGAACTTTTTTAATATATCTGGGTTCTCCAAAATATACAAAAGCCGTTGATTTTCTGCATTTATTTTTTAAAAAAAGACCAAAATTTTCATAAAACTTATTAAGATTTTGCTCTTTTCCCATTCGGATACCATAGGGAGGGTTGGTAACAATCACACTGTTGTCTATGGATTCAATATCCTGAAAGTCTTTTTGTTCTATGGTAATTTCACTGCCGAAATGAAGTCCCATAATATTGGTTTTAACAGCATTAACAGACTGCTCAGACACATCACTTCCCGAAATCAGGCCCTTTTTAAGATCCCTGAAATTATCCCGGGCATCTTTTTTAATCTGCTCCCATAAAATGGCATCAAAATCCGGCAGTCTTTCAAATCCAAAACTGGTTCGAAATATTTGTGCCGGTATCTGGCAATACATCATGAGGGCTTCGCACAAAAGCGTCCCTGATCCGCACATGGGATCATACAAGGGCAAGTTTCCATCCCATTCAGACAATCTGATAATGGCTGCGGCAACGGTCTCCTGCATGGGTGCTGATACAGATTCTTCCCTGTAACCGCGTTTGTGCAACGGCCCGCCCGAGGCATCAATGGTAAGGGTTGCCAAATTTTTATGAATATGGATATTGATGGTGATATAAGGCACTTTTGAATCCACATTCGGTCTTTTGTTGGCCCTGTCCCTGAAATAATCGGCTATGGCATCTTTGACCCGCAGACCTGCAAAATTGGAATGGGTAATGTCTGATTCAGATACATTGGCCATAATGGAAAAGGTTTTTTCAGGAGTTAAGAATTCTTCCCATCTTATTTTCCTGGCCGCCTTATACAGGTCATCCTTGTCATGGCATTCAAAGGAAACAAGGGGTGCCAGGATCCTTGAAATAAGTCTTGAGAAATATGTAATCCGGTAAAAATCTTTTTTTGTTGCCTTAAACCATATCCCTCTGAAAACCGGTTTTAAATCATAAGCCCCTAAGTTTCTGAGTTCTTTTATGGCAATGTCTTTTACACTTTCGGCAATCTGAGCAAAATACAATGATTCTTTTTCATACAGATATTCAAGTTTTGCCTGTTTCCTGGTCTTGCCTTTTCCTTTTTGAAGGATAGTTTTCTTAGTTGTATTCAACTTTTTTAATCCATCTTAATTGTTTTTGGACTAGGTTTTTTTCTTTTTGTTCCTATTTGCAGGAGATCGGCAATGTTAGCTTTTGCATCCAGAACAGGCTCAATCAAGGGTAAAGAACAGGTCATCAAAGTGGATATACCGGGACCGTGTCCTGCAAGCAGACAATCTGAATGAACCACAATACCAATACTGATCGCACCTTTTACAAATGCCCTGCCATAGGAATTATCATGGTCAAGCAAGGCCACAAAATCACCGAATTTAAGCCTGTCTAATTTATATTTCTTAACAGTGCCAGGATCACTGGTCATTACATCATAATCTCCGGCTGCAACATGGGCTGAACCAAGGCCTGATCCCATACACTGGGCCGGCACAATGGTTGTTACAGGCACCTTAAGCCTGTTGTCCGGCATCCTTTTAATTTTCATTTTTTTTAAAAGACCGGGATCAAGGTTAAACAGCTTGATGCCAGGGTAATCCATCAATTTCAGACCCTGGCCTTTTGTTTGAATCATTATTTTATCATCATAGGTCAGCAAATTGAGAACCTTTTTCGGAAAATCGATCATGACATGTTCCGAGCCTCCATGGTGGCCTGTAACAATGCCTTTTTCACCCTTTGCATCTCCAGATACAATAATAGCCTTATTGCCCACACAGGATAAAAGCTGGAGTGAATTATTTGGAAATTCCATGGGTTTTTCCGCATTTGCCGAACAACTGACGCAGGGCTCAATATGGTCTCCGGCAAGCCCGAAAGCCGAATCTCCCACCCGGATATTTAAAGTAATACCACCAATACCAGGAAGGAGAAAGGGCTTGCCTTCATGATCCACCTTCCAGCCGGGTCTGATCCGAGGAGGCCCTGGTTCGCACTGCATGGCTATTTCAACAAGCCTGTCTTCATTGGTTTTTAACATTATTATCTCCATATTTTAATGCTTAATTTTAATGCCCAGTTTTAATAAAAAGGGAATCGCTGTAAACCCGATGACTGCACTTACAATAAACATATTCTCAAGGCCTGCCAGGTCGCCAATTATTCCTGCTAAAAGTACAGCAATGGATCTGACAGCAAAAGAGATCATCATAAACAGGCCATTGGCTGCCGAAGGATGGTCTTTTGCATTTTCCTGGATAATGGCCAGCATGACAGGGGTTGTTGAAAGAACAGTAAACCCGGTAATAGCCAGCATGATAATTTTTAAAATGCCGGTTGAAAAAACAAATATTAAAATGGCGATGGGTGCTGCCACCAATACCCAGAACAATACTCTTTGTCTTCCCAGCCAGTCACTGAAAGTTCCGGCGCTTAACACACCTGCCACACCAAATGCCTCATACAAAGCAAGGGCAGCACCGCCGTACCAGAGACTTCCTGTCTCTCTTTCCACAAAAACCGTTAGAAAAACCCCCATGGAGGCGTGCATAAAGGATCGTGCCGCCAGAATGCCGGACAATGGAATCAGCACATGTTTGATTTCTTGAAATGATGCCTTTAAAGACCCGTTTCTTTTAAAAGAAGTTTTTTGTTCCTCTTTTTCAAGGGTAAAATAAAGCAGAACTGATGTTAACACTGCAAATCCTATAACCACATAAAAATGGTCCATCCCCAAAAATGATACGGCGGCTATAGCAAATATGGGCCCCAGGGTTCTTGCAGATTCTCCGCCTGTCATAAAAAGGCTCATGCCGCGTCCCTTTTTCTCCCCGGAATACTTTGCAATCAGGACAGGCGAAGGAACATGATATAGTGCAACGCTGATGCCGGCAAAAAAGACCAGAACCAGCAATACAGAGTAGGAGGATGCATTTAAGATGAGACTCATGGGTATGGCAGTGAACGTCGGGGCAAGAATAACCAGCCACCTGGCCAGGCCTTTGTTATCTGCAAACAGTCCGATAAAAGGGTTTAGCAGAGCTGGAATCTGCATAACAGTGGATAAAAGGCCTGCCTGGCTTAATGACAAAGACAGTTTCTCTATGATTAAGGGCAGTAATGGCGCAAGAAAACTGGTATACATATCATGGATAAAATGAGAGAATGAGACAAGTGCCACTCTGCCGGTCTGGAATTTTTGAGTTTTCATCCCGGCATAACTATCAAATTTATTCAAAAAAGTAAAAAGATTTATAAAGGATGGGGCCTATGGATAATTTTTCGTACAAAGCATTGATTGTTGAAGAACCTGAAAAAAACAACTTTGTTCGCCAGATCAAAAATGCGAATATTAATGATCTGCCAAAGGGTGATGTTCTCATTCGGGTTTTGTATTCTTCCTTGAATTATAAGGATGCCTTATCTGCCACGGGAAACCGCGGTGTTACAAGGCAATATCCACACACACCAGGGATTGATGCAGCCGGGATTGTGGAAGAAAGCCTTGTTGATACCATTAAAAAAGGAGAAAAGGTCATTGTTACTAGCTATGATCTGGGCATGAACACATCAGGGGGATTTGGACAATATATCCGGGTGCCCAAGGACTGGGTGGTCAAGCTTCCGGACGGCCTTGATCTCAAACAGAGTATGATATTCGGAACAGCCGGATTTACTGCAGGCATGTCAATTTTTAAATTAATCCAAACCATCCGGCCCGAACACGGGGATATCCTTGTCACGGGTGCCACAGGAGGTGTGGGAAGCTTAGCTTCCGGCATATTGTCCCATCTTGGATATTGTGTAACAGCTGTCTCCGGGAAAACAGACACCTCGTTGCTGAATAATCTGGGCGTTAAAACAATTATTTCCAGAAATGATTTTCTTGAAAACACGAACCCACCCATTTTAAAACCCCAATGGGCGGGAGTGATTGATACAGTTGGAGGAGAAATCCTTGCAACGGCCATAAAATCAACAAAGCAGGATGGGATCGTAACCTGCTGCGGGAATGTGGCATCCCCGGATCTGCCCATAAATGTTTTCCCCTTCATATTAAGGGGAATATCCCTTCTTGGAATAGATTCACAGCATTGCCCCATGGCATTTCGGTCAAAGGTCTGGAAAAATCTTGCCACAGACTGGAAATTTGATTATCTTGACAGCATATATGAGGAAATTGTTCTTGATCAATTAAATGATAAAATCCAGCTTATATTAAAAGGAGAATTAAAAGGCAGAACCCTGGTAAATTTGGATTAAATTAAATCTTTTGTTTAGTGCTCGACAGAAAACCGCCAATTTTACCGATTACTGCGTTGGGCAAAAATTTTCAGGTTTTCGTACAAACACTATTTTATCTTGACAATGATGGCAAATTAACCTTTAATTTTTAATGGAACTCTCGTTCCAACAATCAAATCTAAGAAGGAGGATATTATGACAACCCCAGCACATTGCCCCGGGTTTGAACAATTTAAGAATTTACAATCCTTTACCTGCAATTGCCCTAAATGCAATGCACCAAAGGAAATTTTCTCCGATGAATTTGAAAAAACCCATAAATGCGACAAATGTGGCGAAGAAATAGATTTCACCTCATGTACCTATGATGCAGGCTTATAAGCCTGACATTATCAACCTATAACATCCTGGTTTTTTGTCTTTTAGTCTTATTCTCCAACTCAAACTATTAAAAACCAGGATGTTTGCTATATCCCTTTATGAAACCATTTCAAATCAGCTGGTTCTTTAATCTGTATGGGGCTATCGCTGCTGCTGTTCATGACCATGCATGATCTAAATACAGCCTTGCGTAAGGAGTTTACAAATGACGTGCTCATTAAAAAAAGAGTTGATCGAAAAAACAATCGCCTTCCATGGCCATAACTGCCCGGGACTTACAATAGGGATCCGGGCCTCGGAACTTGCAATGGAAAAACTGGATATCCATAATGCAGAAAATCCAGTATGCGTTACTGAAACAGACATGTGTGGTGTGGATGCCATCCAGTTTTTAACAGGGTGTTCCTTTGGCAAAGGGAACCTGATCCATAAAGATTACGGGAAATCCGCATTTACCTTTTATGACAGGGATGCAAAAAAAGGGTTTCGAGCCGTATTCAATGATCTTGCAAGGGATGAAACGGACAGGGACAATCGGATCAAACAAATACTGCAGGCTGAGTTAACAGATCTTTTTACGACACAAGAGGTGGACGTACCTCCTGTAAGCCCTGCCAGGATATTAAAAAGCATTCCATGTGATAGCTGTCAGGAACTGACCATGGAATCCCGCATTCGGCTGTTTGATGGTAAAAGTTTGTGTATCCCGTGTTTCCAGGATGTGGAACAGAAAATTTAACTTTCCCGACTATCAAATAATTCCAATTAATTATGGATGGGCAAAAATTTTCAAAGGACTATTGACTTGCTCGCTCTTATTTTGTAAATAATTGTCACATTTTTTTTGGTTGCCTGGGCCAACGGAACACGGTGAAACTCCGTGACGGTCCCGCCGCTGTAACCGGAAATATCTGTTTTTTTTATAATGGTCACTGTAAAAACGGGAAGGCTGAAAAAAACAGGTTTAATGCCGGAAGTCAGAAGACGAGCCAGGTAACAATAATTGTAAAATCTGATGGTAAAGGGTTTTGTAAGAATTCATTTCTTGCAAAACCCTTTTTTTGGTTTTACAGGAGAGTCAATAGCGAGGAGACTATATCATGTCATTATTAGAACAAACCCTTTTGTCCATTTCAAAAACACTTAATGAAGATGTATTTCATGCGGCCAAGGAACGCCTTGCCAACCAGGCCAAACCTGCCGGAAGTCTTGGGGTCATGGAAGAGATCTCTGCAAGACTTGCAGCGATAAAAGGCACCATTGACGTCAAACTTTCCAATAAACAGATCGTTACCTGTGCCGGCGACCACGGGGTGTGCCAGGAAGGGGTAAGTCTTTTCCCGTCAGAAGTCACCCCCCAGATGGTGTATAATTTTGCCAGCAATGGGGCATCGGTCAATGTAATCGGCAAACATGCCGGAGCCATGGTAAAGGCTGCTGACCTAGGGGTTAACCATGACTTTGAACCTGACCTGCCCATCTTTCATAAAAAGATAAGATATGGGACAGCCAATTTCACAAAAGAACCAGCCATGACACGGCAAGAAGCCATTTTATCCATTGAAGCAGGGATTGAGATTGTAAACGAACTTTCGGCTGAGGCATTAATTGATCTTTTGGGAACCGGTGACATGGGGATCGGCAATACAACTCCGTCTTCAGCCATCATTGCTGCTTTTTCAGGTATTGAGGTCGAAAAACTTACAGGCCGCGGTACGGGCATAGATGATCAGACCCTAAAAAACAAAATAGCCGTCATTAAAAAAGGCCTTGCCCTTCATCGGCCTGACCCCAATGACCCCATTGATGTCTTGTCAAAAGTCGGCGGCCTTGAGATCGGCGGTATTGCAGGCCTTGTCCTGGGCGCTGCAGCCAGGGGCATTCCTGTTATCTGTGATGGATTTATATCTACTGCCGGCGCATTGATTGCCTGTGAACTTTGTCCTACGGCAAAAAATTATCTCTTTGCCAGCCACAAATCCGTGGAGATCGGGCATCAATATATGCATGAAAGGCTTGGTCTTGAACCCTTGATTGATTTAAAATTCAGACTGGGAGAAGGTACTGGTGCTGCCGTGTGCATGGAACTTCTGGACCTTTCCACAAGGATTCTTGCAGACATTAAAACCTTTGAAGAAGTGGGAATCACAGACGTTCAATAAAAATTGATAATACCAGGCCATGGCAATGTCTGTCATGGCCTGGTATTGGATAAAAAATCACGAATTTTTTGCTGAAGAATTTTTTCGCCTGTATCAATAATATCATTGTGACCGCAATCGGGAATCTCAACCAGTTCTTTTCCTCCCTTGAAATTCAAATACTGCTGCCGGGCAAAATGAACCGGAATAATATCATCATTGATGCCATGAAAGAGGATAACCGGGGTTGTGGTATGTCCGGCCCAGGTATGAGCCGGAAATTTATGTTTCATTAAAAATTTTACAGGAAACAAAGGATAATGATACTGTGCCACCTTGGCCAGGGAAGGATACGCTGAGATAAGAATCAAGCCGTTGATATCAGTCTGAGCTGCAATAAAGGTTGCCACCCCCGTTCCCAGGGACTCTCCCATAAGATAAACGGGCAACTTCTGACGATCCTTTTTTTTAATATGAAGAATCAGGTCAAGGGCCTGTTGAAGAAAAATGGATTCGCCGGGCACATTCAAATCTTTTCCATAACCAGGGTATTCAAATACTATAAGGTTGGAATTAAACTCCTTTAAAAGATCCAGAAAATAGACTCGATCACATGCATTGCCGGCATTTCCGTGGAAGATGACGATCCAGCTGTCAGGGTCCGGTTTTGTCTCAAGATAGTAGCGGATGCCCCTGATGGTTTGGGCCCTGGCATTACGCCTTTCCATTTCAGGGCAGTCACCAAATTGGCTTGTGGAAGGAAAAAATAACATCTTGCCTTGAAAAAAATAGAGCGCAACCAGGATAAGGGTATAAAACACGATACCGAAACTGATAATCTGTATGAACAATTTCATTGTGAGTCTCTTTATAATTCTGTTAAACAAATGACATTGAGTGACTTCACATAAAATAGTATGGCATAAAAAAACGATATTAACAATTTGGAGGTAAAAAAATCAGCCTGCTTTTACTATAGTGGTCTTTTTTTAAGCAAAACATTCCCCATCCTGAACCTTGATACTTCTTGTTGCATAGGCTCCCATCTCTGAGTTATGGGTAACCACAATGATGGTATGCCCTTCGTCATTCAAAGATTGTAGCAACATCATGATTTCATTGGCTGTTTTTGAATCCAGATTTCCCGTAGGCTCATCAGCCAGTATAATAGGGGGTTTGTTTACAAGGGCCCTTGCAATGGCCACCCTCTCCTGCTCTCCACCTGACAGCTGATCCGGCAGCCGGTGTGCTTTGGTCTCAAGGCCCACCCGTTGGATCACCTCTAAAGCCATCTGGTTTTTGATCTTTTTTTTCTGCCCTGTAACGGCCATGGGAAGTTTGACATTTTCCAGCACTGTCAGGTAGGGAATGAGCTGAAAAGACTGAAAAATAAATCCAATATACTCGCTCCTGAAATCAGCCCGCTGTTCACCACTTAAAGAATAGAGATCAAGGGAATCCACAAGAACTTTTCCCTGGGTCGGGTGATTGAGTGCACCCATTATGGACAACAATGTACTCTTACCAGAGCCGGACTGTCCCATAATGGCGATAAACTCTTCATCATCAATAAAAAAATCCATGTGTTTAATGGCATCCACTTTAGTGTCACCACTTTGATATGTTTTTTTTAATCCTTGAATTTCGATTAAATGATTAACCTGTGTCATTTTTATTCTCTTCCTATTTTAAAGTGATCTTAATGCTTCGCTTGGATCCATGTTACTGGCTTTAAACGCAGGGTAAAGACTTGCCAGAAGACTTAGGGCCACGGCCATGAGTATGGAGATAATTCCAAGGTTTGCATTGATTCCGGCAAACGCTCCATCTTTCATCACTAGAGGAATAATACCGTAAGCAATCAGATTTCCGATAACAAATCCCAGGATACCGCCAATGATACCCAGCAACAGGGCTTCCAGCAGGATAATCTGCATGACATGCCCTCTTCTGAACCCGATGGCCCTGAAAATTCCGATTTCCCTGGTTCTTTCGTTTACTGATCCCATCATGGTGACCAGAACCAGCAATGAGCCAATGAGAATCACAATAATGGATATACCCAGGCTGAAAGATCTAAACATGTCAATGGACTGCATTTTAGACATGACTGCCTGCTTCATGGCCGTAACTTTTGCATCTGGAAATTTCTCTGCAATCTGCAATGTCAGTTCTGAGATGGGACATCCCTGGCAAAAGGCCGATATCTCAACCATTGAAAGTTTGCCTTGTTTTCCCAGGAGTTTCTGGGCTGAGCTTAAACTTGCAATAATGGCATCATCCTCAGCTGCACCAGTAGGTTTTAAAATCGTTGCCACTTTAAAAGATGTTCCAGAAAGGCTTATGGTATCACCCTGTTTAAATCCCAGCAAAGTTGCTACCTGAGACCCAAGCATCACCTCATCTTCTTTTTCAGGAAATGCTCCGCTGGTTTTATGCCACCATGTTTTCAAGGCAAGTTCTTCTTCAAATAATACTCCCATTAACAGGACATTTTTATCATTTATCATTACTGGCCCCAGGACTTTCGGGGCAATGATGGAAAGATTTTTATAATTTTTTATGGTTTTGATGCCTGCAAGCTTTTCCTGATCAAATTCCCGGACCTGATAACTTACGCCGCCCACATCAATACCACCGTAATTGAGTGACAGATTTTCACTTTTAGGAACCATGACAATATTGGCTCCAAACTGATTGAGCCGCTCCTCAATATTTTTGGTCATGCTTTCCGTGATGGAAAGAAGGGTGACAACAGTTGAAATGCCAATCACAAGACCTAAAACCAGAAAAAGCATTTTACCTTTTCTACGTTTAATATTCCCAAAAGAGATATTATGAAGCTTCAAGTTCTTTCTCCTCTTTTTTCATTGTGTTTTTATGCTGACGATGGTTGATTTGATTAAGCAGCGTTACATTCAGATTCTGCTGATCAAACTTTGCAGTGATGTTGGAAAGACTTACTACGCGCCGGTCATAAGTAACAACAAGGCGTGTCGTATGCTCGTCTTTAACCGTGTTTTTCACCCCTTGGATGGCGCTTATTCCCGTGATGACACTCGCTGGCCATTTAGAGTCTGATTCCAGCTTGAAAATCGCATCATCCAGATGGCGTGTGGTCATATAAGAAATCGCCTGGGGAATAGTCACAACACTTAAGCCCACGATAATTACCAGGGATACCACCATTGCAATGGTGCCAAATCCCATGCCTCTTTTTCTTATTCCAAGGACTTTTTCTCTTTTTTCCCGATATTTTTCCGGATCATATGCCATATCAACATCCTTTCTCTGCACTATTTATACTTGCAATACCATGCATTAGCATTGATATCCTTCATGGAAATCACAAGATTATCCCCGTCTACCACTCGTTTTAACGGGGCCGGGTTGCATCCGCCTTTGATTTCATTGATCCTGTCCGTGGCAAATTTTCTGCCGCAATTGGTGCAGACCATGACATTGCCTTCCTGTACATACCCTTTGCCGGAACGATAGCAGACATCGCAGGAATCAATGGCCGCACGGATCACACCATCCTCACTTTGAACCAGAAAAAAATCTACCGTGGTCCCATCATCAGCCTTTGCATTAAAATAATGGGCCTTCCCATCATTAACGTTTTTAATGGGAATATACACATTCCCGTCTTTGGGCTCCA
>CALGRI010000195.1 GCA_937880875.1 uncultured Pseudomonadota bacterium | reverse complement strand
TCCGGGAGAATCAATGCAACAACCTTCCATGAAAAACAATTAAAGGGGGATGATGAACAGAATTTATAGTCTAATATCTTTAGTCAATACAATGGGTGCGGTGGCTATCTATTTTTATTTTTCATTTATCCTGCCACCCTATAAAGTTGAGGCTGCTATCCCGGGTTATTTTTCTCCGCTTTTTGCTGCAATAGGAACGGTAGCGTTGTGTTTGTTAGGATTTTTTTTATTCCGACCCTCCTCGAGAAGTATGTTTGATGTGGCCTATGATAAAATTAAGATCAAATCCCTTGATGAATCGGAAATTTATCACATTCAAAGACAAGCACTTCAGTTTCCAATGGTTGTTGCTATTTATGCCTTTATGGTCTGGATACTGGCTGGTTTTATTTTTGGTTTTTTTCAACCGATGATTGAAGCCAGAATTTTTAATGTCCAGACGTCGGATCTTGTTTTTTGCGTGAGACGGTTTTTAGGGATTTCTCTTCTGGGCGGTGGTATTACCGCGATGGTTCTGTATTTTGTTCTGGAAAATGAGTGGCGACCCTATATCCCTAATTTTTTTCCTGGTGGTCATTTGAACAGAGTCAAACATGTGTTTAAGCTAAACGTTCGAAAACGATTCTTAATTGTATTCTTAAGCATTATCCTTATCCCCCTGCCGACAATGGGTTTGAGTATTTATTCCGGTGTCCGGGAAATGCATATGGCAGATGCCATTACAAGGAGTCATATCCTTTCTTCTCTTGCCTGGGAGCTGGGGTTTATAGCTTTAGATTCGCTGGCCATTGTCCTGATTCTGGCATATTTTTTGTCAAAAAGTATCCTGGTTCCGCTCCTTGGTATTAAGAAAGCTATTAAAGAGGTTGAAAATAACAATCTGGATGCCCGGGTGGAGATTCTTTCCAATGATGAGTTGGGAGAGGTAGCTGAAGGATTTAATTTGATGATCAATAGCTTAAAGGAGAGCCAGAAGATAAGAGATTCTTTTGGAAAGTATGTCTGCAAGGAGATTCGGGATGAAATCATTGCCGGAAATCCTTCCCTTGAGGGTGAGATGAAGCGGGTGACCCTGCTGTTTTCAGATTTGAGGAATTTTACAGACTTTGTGGAGAAAAATCATCCCACACATGTCGTAAAAATTATGAATCAGTATTTTAATGAAATGACCATCGCTGTAAGAGATCATAAGGGGCTTGTTCTTCAGTATGTGGGCGATGAAATAGAGGCGGCTTTCGGTGCACCCATCGGGTTTGATGACCATCCGGAGATGGCTGTAAAAGCAGCGCTTGAGATGAGAGACAGGCTGAATCGACTAAATATTAAACTTGAGAGCCAGGGTTTTGAACCTTTGGTCCATGGTATCGGTATTCATTCGGGCGCCGTGCTTGCGGGGAATATCGGAAGTGCGGAGAGAATGTCTTATGCCCTGGTCGGGGATACAGTTAACACTGCTTCAAGGATTGAAGGACTTACTAAAAACTACGGATGTGATATTATTTTGAGTCAGACCACGCATAACCTTTTAACCGGATCATATAGAACACAGCAGCTTGCACCCGTAAAAGTCAAGGGCAAGGAGGATGAGCTGATTGTCTATAAGCTTTTATAATGAACCTCTTTTCCAGATTACACTATTTAATACCCTTATTTTGTCTGTTCATCGCTTTTTCCTACCACTGATTTCAATGAAATTGCATTTAAAAAACAGACTGATAGTATAAAAACAGGGAAACTGATTTTATTCTTAATGTATAACAAATTTATAGTTGCTGATTTTGAAAAATATTTTCCAAGGTTTGACTGCTGTAAAATGAATCTCCAAAAAAGTTTATTCTGGTTGGTTCTTTCTGGATAAATTATATTTTCAGCAAAGTTGAATTGTTGAAATGCCTTTACAGACATTAGAAATATTGATACGAAATTCTTGAACCAGAATTTATAATTTATCTGATCGGATACCATGCAAATTTACAAAATATGCGATCTGTTTATTAACGCGATTATACTCAAAGGAGAAGGCCATTTTAGAAATATTGAAGGAATATGTTTTCTTAGCCTCATATGCAACAACAATTGGTGTGGCTGTTGCTTTGATTCAAATTTGGCGTAATGCAGAGCATTCAAAAACGACATTTGAAGACTCACTAACCAAAGAATATCGGGAAATTATCAGAAGAATTCCATACAAAGCTTTAGTTGGTGAAACACTCGATGAGAAAGAGAAGGATGAAGCCTTCAACGAAATATTCAACTACATGGATATTTGCAATGAGCAAGTTTTCCTGTACATGTCGGGACGAGTACGAAAAAAAACATGGCTAAATTGGCAAGAGGGTATGAAGACGAACTTCTCCTTATCAACCTTTAAGGTAGCCTCTAAAGAGGTGTTTGATAAATTGCCTAATAATTTCAAAGAATTAAAAACAGTTCAAAGTAAGAAATATAATACTGACCCCAAAAAATGGAAAAAAGTATAACCAAAGGGTCAAATTGACCTGTAGAGGCTTGATCTTTTTTTTCTGGTAGAACGGAGCCGTTAAGTTACACAAAAAGTTATGTGTTTAGTAGGTAAAAATGAATATTGGTGAAAAAAATAAAAATGGTCAAGTATTGTTACTAAAAATGGATACTAAAAGTACAAACCATCCTTTTGCTAAAATTTGGGTTGTTCAATGTGATAAGTGTGGTAATAAATACGGCTGCAATAGCTGTGATGCCCACATTCGGAAATGCCCGACATGTGATAAATCAGCAGCTACAGCAGAGCCAATTTAAGCTAAAAAAGACAGCTTGGATATAACAATTTACTACAGCTGAGGTACCCCTCCAAAACTTTGCCGCTCTGGGAAACACAGCTGAACACAGTGTTGAACAGTGAATTCATAATGGATTCTTTATATTTCTGAAGTCCAATACTGAATTGGGAGGTTCAAGTATGGATATAGTTGCTTGGATGATCATAATCTTGGCCCTGATAGTCGGGGTCTACATTTTATTAGATCACTATTTGTTAAAAAAGAATTTCGACCTTTCCAGGCGGGTAAAAGATCTTGCCATTGGTTCTTTTTTCGTAGGGTGGGGGTTATTCTTCATTTTTCCAGCTGTTTCTTTGGTAACAAATGCTTTAGACTTAACTAATAATGCCATCATTAGCATTTGTGAAGTGAAAGAAAACAAAATGGTAGTGCGAAAAGGGCGCAGATTTAATACAATAACGTATTACAATAATACTATGTCATATGATGGTTACACCAAGACGTTATCATTAGACATGTTGTATGAACCGGGGACACAATTCCCAATTATTTATTCAAAAATTAATCCACAAAATGCAATTATTTCAGACAAAAAAAAGAATTTTGCAGGGTATCTTTTCGGTAAGTCAATCAGTGAAAATTTTCTGATATTATTTATTCTTTCATTTACTTGTTTTATTTATGGAGGCTATAGAGTCTCAAGATTATTTAAAAATAAAAAAGCACTAAATAATCTGGACGAGGGAATAACTGTAACCGAAACGGCAATTCATCAAAATTGTCACAATTGTGGTCTCCAGTATAAGAACACTGATTACAATCAGGAGGCAGACACTTGGTACTGTTCAGCATGCAAACAGCCAATCCAGAAAATATAGTGATGTTTTTACCTGAACTAATATTACCTGGGCAATTTAAATTATAAATCCCGTCCAGACGTTTGACTGGACGGGAAGAGGAACGGTGGCACTACACGACAAGAAAAGATGATAGTTCTGTCCCACTTACCCCGGAATTATAAACAAATAACTGCACGTGGACAAGCCATTGAGCTAAAAGTTAAGGAAAATATGGACAACAATTATCAAAGAAATGGTTCCATCAGCAATACTCATGTTGGCAGAGATTTTGAAAACAAAATTCAGACCTACTTTGCTCAACAAAATATCAAGTTGATTAAGAATGTACCTGTTTTTATTGGAATTGATGGGAAAAGTAAATCCCACAATTTTGACCTTGGAA
>CALGRI010000194.1 GCA_937880875.1 uncultured Pseudomonadota bacterium | reverse complement strand
GTACCTGGGACGAGAATTGAACTCGTACAGAGATTATCTCCGAGGGATTTTAAGTCCCTTGCGTCTACCAGTTCCGCCACCCAGGCAAATTCTTGATTTTTCTATAACATTTTTCAAAATTTTGCAAGCTTAAAACCTGAAGATTGTCACTTTGAAGTATTTCTGATAAAAGAGAACTCTATGAAATTGATTGGTACAAAAAAAATAATATTGGCCTCCAAATCTCCCAGAAGGCGAGAGCTCCTTGAACAGCTTGGGTTAAGCATTAAAATTGTTCCATCTAACACTGACGAAGCAGGTATTTCAATAAAAAATCCTGGAAAATATGTAAAAGAGCTCTCTTTTTTAAAAGCAAAAAATATTTCCTTGTTTTATCCAGATGATTGGGTTCTGGGAGCAGATACCATAGTTGTTGTGGATGATCAAATCCTTGGCAAGCCACGGTCAAAAACAGATGCAATTGCAATGCTGGACAAATTAAATAATTGTGAGCACAGTGTATTTACAGGTTTTTCTATAGTCAATCAGGAGAAAAATTGTATAATTACACAATCTGTTGAAACAAAAGTATTTTTTAAATGTTTAAGCCCCCAGGAAATACAATGGTATGTAAACACAGGAGAACCATTTGACAAAGCAGGTTCCTATGGGATACAGGGAATCGGAGCATTTCTGGTTAAACGAATTTCAGGCTCCTATTCCAATGTTGTGGGATTGCCTGTTTGTGAAGTCATTGAAACACTAATGAATTTAAATATCATTCAACTTTAAGGACTTAAATCATCATGTCATCCATTCAAGATAATCTGGATAAAATAAATAAACAAATTATTGAAACTGCCAAGTCCTGTGGCCGCAGGCCTGAGAAGATTCGATTGATAGCTGTCAGTAAAAGAAAAAGCGTAGAAGCCATAATGGAAGGCATCAAAGCAGGAGCAAAACATTTTGGTGAAAATTATATTCAAGAAGCAATAGATAAAATTGATAAAATTGGAAAGAATTCTGCCTGCTGGCACTTTATAGGCCATCTCCAGTCCAATAAAGCAAAATTTGCAATTAAGTATTTTGATTATATTCACACGGTTGATACTATAAAACTTGCCAGGGAAATAGATAAGCAGGCCAGAAAAATTAATAAAATCCAGAAAATACTTGTTCAGGTAAATATTGGTGAAGAAGACACAAAATCCGGCACCAGTATAGAGGACACCATTCAATTGATAACTCAAATCCATACCTATGCAAATATAGCAGTTAAAGGATTAATGTGCATGCCGCCGTATTTTTCAGACCCTGATCAGGCCAGAATCTATTTTCAACAATTGGTCCGGATTAAAGAAAACATCCTGAATCAAAAATTTGAAACTGTATCCATGGAGCACCTGTCCATGGGGATGAGTAATGATTTTAAAGTTGCCATAGAAGAAGGATCTACAATGATAAGGATCGGGACCTCTATATTCGGGAGCAGAGATTGAAACTATTACTTCACATTTGCTGTGCTCCATGTTCTATTTATCCGGTTAAAGTATTGCGACGGATGGACATGGAGGTAATGGGATTTTTTTATCGACATAATATCCATCCCTTTCAAGAGTGTCAAAAAAGAGAAGACACACTAAAACACTATTCCACATCCATTGGGCTAAAGGTAATTTATCAAAAGGATTACAAGATTGAAAAATTTCTGCAATCCGTTGTTTTCAGAGAAAAGGATCGGTGTCAATATTGTTATTACGACAGGCTTAAAGCAACAGCCCTTGTGGCCAAAAAAGGAAAATTTGACGGCTTTTCCACCACCCTTTTATACAGCAAATTCCAGAAACATGATCAAATCAGAAATATCGGGGAAGCCATTGCCAAGGAATATGACTTAAAATTTTTATACCATGATTTCAGGGAAGGCTGGAGATTTGGAATTGATGAATCCAAGCAGCTTAATCTGTATCGTCAACAATATTGTGGCTGCATTTACAGTGAAAAAGATCGATATTTCAATGATATATAACCCGCCTCTCTGGGCCATGGGTTGTGCGCCATCCCTGGCGGCCATCAGCAAGGTGCCAGATGCAAGGCGACAAGGAGTGACGAGTGAGGTGTATAAGTCATACTCCGCAGGGAGGAACGACCGCAGTCAACGCAGCAGGTGGTACCTTGATGGTGGTCAGGGCCGCCTATCTGGGTTGTGCAGTTTTAATTTGTTTGAGTACACTTACCAGTTGTTGGTTTGTCTTGGAAAGCCTTGCTGCTAGAACACCAAACAAATGTTTTGCCACATCAGGATATTTTTCTATTACCTCAGTTAATTTATCCCCGGGAAAACGTTTAACCTGTGATCGTCCCTTGGATAGAATAGACGCTGATCTGGGTTCTCCTGTGATGGCTGACATTTCCCCGAAATAATCCCCGGGTTGAACGATTTCAGCAATTTTTTTACCGCCTTTAACAACGTATAACCCGCCTTGAA
>CALGRI010000193.1 GCA_937880875.1 uncultured Pseudomonadota bacterium | reverse complement strand
ATTTGAAACCGGCCACAATTCGTGGGGAACTTTCTCAGGGAATGATTCTGGCTGCGGACGATGGCAAAACCGTTTCTCCGCTGATTCCATTAAAAAATGTTGAGCCGGGATCCAAGGTCCGATAAAATTAATTATATCCCCAAGTCGGGATTCGAATCCCGACCTGGTTAAATATAAATTTTCCTTATGAATTTCATTGATACCCATTGCCACTTGAACATTGAGCCTCTCCTGGATAGAACGAATGAGGTTCTGGATGCTGCAGCGGAGCAGGGCATTAATAAAATGGTTGTGGTCGGTATCGATCTCCCAACATCAGAAATCGCCATTCGTCTGGCCGAGGATCACCCTCAACTTTTTGCTGCTGCAGGTATTCACCCCAACGATTGTTCCACGGCACCCAAAAACTGGGAAAAAGAGATTCTTGATATGCTTGCACACCCGAAGGTGGTGGCTGTAGGTGAAACAGGTCTGGATTATTATTGGGATGAATCACCTGCAGATTTACAAAAAAGATTCTTTCGAGATCATCTTGATCTGGCTTTGGCAACAGGCAAGCCGGCGATCATTCATAATCGGGAAGCAGATCAGGACATTGTTCAACAAATTCTTGAGCATGGAAACACCAGGGGTGTTTTTCACTGCTGGCCCTCACCCTGGAATACCGCGAAACCCCTTTTAGATAAGGGCTATCATATTTCATTTACTGGAACCGTAACTTTTAAGAAAAATGAAGCCGTTCAGGATGTTGCAGCACGCATGCCACTGGAACGTCTCATGCTGGAAACTGACAGTCCATTCCTAACGCCTGTGCCCCATCGGGGCAAACGCCCAAATGAACCTAAATATATCCCATATATTGCTGAGAAAATTGCTGCCTTACGAGATATAAATATTGAGCTGTTAGCTCAAGCAACCACAAAAAATGCCGTCTACTTCTTTGGACTTAATGATAGCCTGTAAAGACATTTTTATCTTTGTTATTGTAAGGATGCGATGCATAACGTCCCCCACAATCCGTCATATAAAATTGAAAATATCATAATGGGTTTAAGACCAGATCTCCGGGCCTTTAAAAAATGGGGTCAAAATTTTATTACTGACCCATCC
>CALGRI010000192.1 GCA_937880875.1 uncultured Pseudomonadota bacterium | reverse complement strand
AGATCCTTGCCTTACGGGCACAAATTGATGAAATTGATTGGCAGATACTTTCCCTTCTTGCCCAACGACAGGGCCAGGTTGAAAAGGTGGTCAAATTAAAAAAAAAGCACAATATCCCGGTGTACCATCCTGCCAGGGAAGAAGATCTGATTTCAAAACTTCGGGTACAGGCTGGCAAAGCAAATCTTGACCCGGATTTCATGGAAGACCTTTATCGGGTAATTTTAAAGCAGTCCCGTGTAAAGCAGATAGACCAAATGCAAGGTAAAGGTGTCAGGCCGGACACCAGGATTTTAATCATCGGGGGTGACGGACAGATGGGGCAATTTTTTGCTTCACTCTTTCACAAATCCGGTTATGAGGTCAGGATCCTTGAAAAAAAAGATTGGAACAAAGCAAAACAGCTTTGTGAAAATATTGATCTTGCCCTTATCTGTGTTCCCATTGAGAAAACCTGTGATATTATTGAAAAGGTTGCGCCATTTCTTGGACCTAATACCATTCTTGCCGACCTGACCAGTATCAAAGCCAAGCCATTGGAAAAAATGCTGGATGCCCATCCAGGGCCTGTGACAGGGCTTCACCCTTTATTTGGTCCTGATTCAGGCTCTCTTGACAAACAGATCGTTATTGTTACCCCGGGAAGAGACTCAGATCGCTGCCAGTGGCTGGTGGACCAGATGACCCTCTGGGGTGCTGTTATTGTTCCGTGCAGTGCAAAAGAACATGATGAAATCATGGAAATAGTCCAGGCTTTGCGCCATTTTGCCACCTTTAGTTTTGGACAGTTTTTATATGAAAAAAATGCTCGCATTGAAAGGACCCTTGAATTTTCAAGCCCGATTTACCGCCTTGAGTTGGGAATGGTGGGCAGGTTGTTTGCCCAGGACGCTTCTCTTTACTCTGAAATTATTTTTGCGACAAAACAACGGCGGCAACTTTTAAAAGACTATATTGCATCTTTAAATAATCATCTTGAAATGCTGGAAGCCAATGACAAACATCTTTTTATTGAAAAATTCGACCATATTGCACAATGGTTTGGTCCCTTTAGCGAGCAGTCCATGCGTGAAAGCACGTTTCTGATCAACAAATTGATTGAAAGGTTTTAAATTCATTTTTCATTGCTTTAAATTTTTTCATATTGTTTTAATTTCTTTAACAGGGTTTTCCTTGTAATGCCAAGTCTTCTGGCAGCTTCACTCTTGTTGCCTTCGGCTGATTCAAGGGTGGAAAGAATAGCTTTTTCTTCTATCTGGGAAAGCCTGATATTTCCAAAATCCGTTTCCCCTTCAATTCCTTCAGCAGCCTTTACCTTTATAAACGAAAGGTCTTCTTTGCAGATATAGTCAGACCTGGCAAGAACCACGCCCCTTTCCACGCTATTCATCAATTCCCTGACATTGCCTTCCCATTCATACCGGATCATGGCATCCATGGCATCTGGTGAAAAGCCTTTTATATCCCGTTTGTTTTTCTTTGAAAAAATTTCTAAAAAATGATTTGCCAGGGTTGGGATATCTTCTTTTCTTTCCCTTAAGGGAGGGATCTCGACACTCACAACGTTAAGCCGATAATATAAATCCTGGCGAAAGCCTCCCTGCTCTGACATTTGCTTTAAATTCTTATTGGTTGCGGCAATAATCCTCACATCTGTTTTAATATTTTCATCACTTCCCACGGGTGTGATTTCTTTTTCCTGAATTACCCTTAATAGCTTTACCTGCATGGCAAGGCTCATTTCACCGATTTCATCCAAAAGAATACTACCCTTGTCTGCCAGTAAAAACCTTCCTTTTCTTTTCCTGTCTGCACCGGTAAATGATCCTTTTTCATGGCCGAAAAGTTCGGATTCAAGCAGGGTCTCAGTAATAGCGGCACAATTAATCCTTACATAGGGATGATCTTTTCGTGAAGAATTAAAATGGATGGCAGATGCAACCAATTCCTTGCCAGTTCCTGATTCGCCCATGACCAGAACATTGGCATCAGTGGGTGCCACCATGTGAATGGTATCAAGCAGGGAAAGAATTGCAGGACTTTTTCCAAGAATGTCATGGGAAAAATCTTTCTCCTTTAACCGGATCTTCAAATGCCTGTTTTCTGTTTTTAAGGAGATACTTTCAAATATATGTTCAATTGTCAGTTTGAGCTTATCAAAATCCAGGGGTTTGGTCAGATAATCATAGGCCCCGATCTGCAGGGCTTCCACAGCTGTCTGTACAGATGAATAGGCTGTCATGATGATCACGGGCAAAGAAGGATTATAGGCTCTGATCAACTGCAAAGCCTCCATCCCGGACATTTTCACCATTTTCATATCCATCAGAACAATATCAAAGGGCTGGCCTTTCACCATATCAACGGCCATTGTCCCATCATCTGCCAGATGAATATCAAGTCCCCAATCCGCCATTATAGTCTCAAGCATTCTGGCATGGGCTGCATCATCGTCAACAACAAGTATTTTTTTCATTTTTATCCTTTTATCCTTTTATGCAACAGGCAGATTTATAATAAAACAGGTACCTGTATTTTTTTTGCTCTCCACACGAATACTTGCCTCAAGGTTTTCAATGATCCTGTGAACGATTGAAAGGCCAAGCCCCGTTCCCGTTGGCCGGGTGGTAAAATAGGGATCAAAAATCAGATCAAGGGATTCCTCATCTATGCCCTGGCCGTTATCCTTAACCCTTATTTCAATTTGCCCATCCTTTTGCCCATCCTTTACATCGATCTCAAGTATCCCTTTGTCATCCAAGGCCTCTATGGCATTGATATATAAGTTTAAAAGTACCTGGTTCATCCGGTCGCCGTCTGTATGGATTTTAGTTTTTCTAGTATCAATATTAACCCTTGTTTCAATATTTTTCTGCTTTAGATCATGGTGAACAAGTTTTAAAGAATGGGTGATCATCTCTTTGATATCCACTTGTTTTTTTTCAACGGCCATGGGTTTTGCAAACTCAAGTAACTGGGTAACGGATCGATTGATACGTTCCACTTCCTTGACCATAATCTGTGCAATCTCCTTGTCTGAGTCTTTGTCCTCATATCGTTTACCAAAATAGGTTGCAAACCCTTTGATGGAACTTAAAGGATTTCTGATTTCATGGGCAACACCTGCTGCAAGCTTTCCAATGGCTGCAAGACGTTTGTTTGTCTCCACCTGTTTTTTAAGCTCCCTTACCTGGGTTAAATCTCTGAAAAGAAATAAAAACCCCATGATTTGATTTTCATAATCCTTAATAGGGGATGCAGTTATATCAAGATCAAGCTTTCGGTCTGGCGCAATAATAAAATTGATCTCCCGGTTGAGAACCTCTTGTGATATTTCCATTTCCTGTATCAATTCAATCATTTCCGGGTAGGGTTGAGTCAGATCCCCTCCTAAAATATTTTTTGCAGCATTATTCACAGATGTGATTTCATGGTCATGATTAATCGTAACCAGTCCTGACGGCATGTTCTGGATCACATTATCGGAAAACGCCTTAACACTTTTCAGGGACGCTTTTGCAGACCTGTAGGCCTGAAAAACAAACAAAGCTACCATACCGACGCATCCCAATATAAAAAAAAGAATGCCCCTTAACACAGTCTCTTTTAATAATTCGTCCCGGGCGATTCTTGCCCTTTCCATGGAAAGTCCGGCAAAAATATAATGTTCCGCCATTTCAGGCATTTGCCCGTCCTGGCTTTGAATATATGGTTGGCTCCAATCCTTGATTCCTTTTTCAAAATTCTGCATATCTGGTGAATCCTGATACCTGTGCATTGGCACTCCATCCATTCGCATATGCCGCCGCCTGGCACCGGACTTGATCGGTACAAACCGCTTGAACACTTCAAAAACCTGGCTCTGATCTAAAACCTGGCTCTGATCTTTTTGCAGTCTTACCCTGTGATCGACCATAGCCGTATCTTCATTTATCTTTACCATCCCGGGCATGGCATCAAAAATCTGTCCCACCATGGATTCATCCGAGTGTGCCAGAATCAGGCCATCCTTTGATGTAATCATCATATAGATAACTTCAGGCTGCAGCGCTGTTTCCAAAAGCATGGCCTGGATTCTATTTGCACCCCACCGCATGGTGAACATCCCGGTCCGGGTTCCCGCCTCAAATGTCCTTATCAATGAAGCACCCTTTTCCAATAACCTCTGGGTGAAAAACTCATTTTGTTTTTCAAGCCTGTCAAGGGTCATGAATGTAAAAATCGGTAACATGATCAATAAAACACCAATAAGGAATAAAGGGGATATCCATAGAAACTTATATTTTTTCATTTTTTTCTCTTTTTTACACATTATACTTTTATATAAAAGCACTGAGCTATGAGTTTTGAGTAGTGAGAAAAACTAGCAGCTTAGCTTCTCTCACCATTTACCATTTACTTATTATAAGCAAAAACAATACCATGGGACAAACGCCTTTGTTTACATGCTACTTGATTTCCAGACATCATAATTGTGGGTACTTTCTATACATCTGGATACATTGTACCGGGTAAAAAGTATACACTACCGCAGATTCAATAGCAATATTTAAATTTGCATAATTTTAAATATATATTTTAAATTCAATAAGTTAAAAAATATTTTTCTTCTTGGCACACCATTTGCTATATCCTGTTTCAACAAGTGATCAAAAGATCAATTAACAAAACAACCTTAAATTGGAGTTTATTATGAAAAAATCAATTATTATCATCAGTTCACTACTTATTGTTGCACTTGTATCAGGAAGCGCTTTTGCATGGGGCCAGGGCAAATGCCAGGGCAGAGGACAGGGAATGGGTTATGGCGATAATCAGGACTGTCCACGAAACGGGGGGCAAGGTGACTTCAATGACTTGTCCAAGGATCAGAGAGATGCCCTGAGTGCACTTCGCCAGGGATTCATTGATGAAACCTATGAGCTGAGATCTGCAAAATTTGCAAAACGTCAGGAAATGAGAATGCTCATGGAAACATCTGAACCAGACAGGGCCAAACTTGGCAAATTATCCCAGGAACTCACTGATCTGCAAAAACAGATAAGAGACAAACGTATCGACTTTATGTTGGCTGCAAAAAAAGTCTCACCTGAACTTGGCATGGGCAAAGGATTTGGTCAGGGTCGAGGCGAAGGGTCAGGCAGAGGCGACCAGGGAGGTTGCCAGGGACAGGGATATGGCCGAGGCTGGCATCATAACAATTAGAATCTAATTTAGATTCTAATCTGATTCCCCATAAAAACGCCCGGAAGGATGAAATCATCTTCCGGGTTTTTTTTTATTCTTTTTCAAGCGTTACATGATTTTTCAACACACCAATTTTCTCAATTTTTGTTTCCAGCACATCACCCGGAGTAAGATACACTGGCGGTTTTCTGGTATACCCCACCCCACTTGGTGTTCCCGTTAGTATGATAGTCCCGGGTAAAAGGGTGGCAGACTCGGATAGATATGAAATGACCTGGGCCACGGAAAAAATCATGTCACTGGTATTGCTTTTCTGCATGGTCTCACCATTTAACACACATTCAATATCAAGATTACCAGGGTCCTTAATCTCGTCCCGTGTCACAATCCATGGGCCAAAAGGACAAAATGTGTCAAAACTTTTCCCTTTTATCCATTGCTTGCCGCCTGCATGCATCTGCCATCTTCTGGCAGAAATATCATTGGCACAGGTATACCCCAGAACATAATCAAGGGCATTTTCCGGCAGGACATTTTTGGCATTCTTTTTTATGATCACAGCAAGTTCAACCTCATAATCCACTTCAGGGATCTTTGCACAGGAGACTGGAATCCTTATATCATCCAGGTGACCTGCTGCCGCACCCAGATTCTTCATAAACACGACGGGATATTTTGGCAATTCAAATCCAGCCTCTTTGGCATGGAGTTTATAATTTAGGCCGATGCAAAAAATGACTTTGGGTGAAATCGGGGTTAAAATTTTTTTAACCTTTTTTCTTTTCCCTGTATTGGAAAAATCAGCATAAATATCCCCCTCAAGAACAGATGCGGAATCATTATCAAAATCACAGCCTGTATAAATTTTATTGTCGTCACTTTCAAACCTTAGTATTTGCATGTTTATTTTCTCCTGTTATTCCTATATACAATGAAAAATATTGCCAATTTTTTAATTGTATTAAAATCATTATCATAAAAGGTCAAGCCCATTTAAACTCATGAAACAGGATATGGAAAAATTATTCATTGGTCTTTCTGACAAAAAAACAGATTTGATCATCCTGATTTTAACCTCTCAAAATATTAAAAATCATGCTGAACGGGAAAATAATTTATTTAATATCCTTGTAAATAAAGCAGATATGGAAAAAGCCCGCATCATGGTTGAGACCTATTATAAAGAAAATAAATTTTTCAGGCTAAAACAGCAGTTACACCAAATTCCCATATCCTCATTTAAATCATATCCAGCCTTTTGTATCATGGGACTGCTCTGGATTATTCATGCAGCCTGTATCCATTACCATGTCCACGAAGCCATGATATTAAAATATGGCGCCTCTGCCCTTTTTATCCTTCAGGGAGAGACCTACAGGGCTGTTACAGCACTATTACTGCATTCAGATGCCAGGCACCTTGCAGGAAATATGGCTGGCATGCTCATTTTCGCCGCTCCTTTTATCAGCCTTTCCGGGTTTGGTACAGGGCCTTTTATGCTGCTTTTTGCCGGCACCCTTGGCAATCTTTTCAATGCTCACCTTTACAGAACAGCCCATCTCTCCATTGGGGCCTCAACAGCCGTTATGGCAGCAGCAGGCCTTCTTGTGGCCTTCCAGGTAACGCAAAAAGGAAAGCCGCTCAGGTTGAACAATCTTTTGCCTGTCTTTGCCGGAGCCCTTATGGTCGCTATGTTCAGCCAGGGAGAGCGTACAGATGTTATGGCCCATGTGTTCGGGTTTTTAAGCGGCCTTGGATCAGGCATTATTTTTTTCCCCTTAAATAGAACACTTAAATTTCCCCAAAAAGATCCTATTGCCCTTTTATTAACCATCCTTATAATTGCCGCATCCCTCCTTGCTGCAACCTGAAGCAAATACTTTCTTGATACAATAAATAATTCATCATTTGTCGAAAATGGCAGTATTGCCATTTTCGACAAATGGTCGCGTATCTTTTTTCTGGCCTGTTTTTTATTATTTAAAAATTTTTTAGTTTCTTTTTCCTAGTAAAGGGTGTTAAAAAAAACATTTATCAGAATATTTTGCAAAGCAATTTTACCCAATTGCTATTTGATTTTTGTACAACCTGTATAGATGAAAATTGGAGAAAGATATGAAACAAACAATTCCAAATATTCTGATCCTGGGAGCAGGCGTTGCAGGAATGGCTGCAGCCCAAGCTCTTGCTGATCAGGATCTTGTTGTATACCTTGTGGAAAAAGAAGATGCCCCTGGCGGACATGCTGCCAAATGGGCATGTATGGCAACGGAATCCTGTGAAAACTGCGGTGCCTGCCTGAGTATTGAAATGGCTGACCAGATTCAAAAACAAAAAAATCTTATTCTGCACCTTAAGACCACTATTAAAACCCTTAAAAAAAAAGACCAGGGTTATGAGGTTACTTTAGAAAACAAGGTGTCATTTTTTGTGGAAAAAATTATAATGGCCACGGGTTTTTCACCCTTTAATCCTGCCCAGACCGATTCTCTTCACTATGATACCTATAAAAATGTAATCACTACAGCAGAATTAAATACCCTGTTAAAAGAGGAAACCCTTGCCACCTATTTTAACGGGAAACCTGATCCAAAAATAGCCTTTATCCAGTGTGTGGGTTCCAGAAACCGGGACCAGGGCAGAGACTATTGCTCCCAGGTGTGCTGCAAAATATCCATGCGCCATGCCAACAAAATCACCCATCTTTTTCCTGAGTCTGAAATAACACTCTTTTACATGGATCTTCAAATCATTGGAAAAGAGATAAGACCCTTGTTCAACAAACTTTCCAAGAATATTGAACTGATCCAGGGAATTCCTGCTGAAATCCTTGAAAACAAAGAAACAAAAATGCTGACCATTGTGGCCGAGGACAAAAAAAACCTTTCCAGGGTTTCCAAAGCCTTTGATCTCATTGTTCTTTCCATTGGCATGCTGCCTTCTGAAAACCTTGAGTCAACCTGCAGCATGCTTGATGTGAAATCCAATTCCTGGGGGTTTTTCAATACAGACCAGGCATCTCTTTCAAAGGACGTTGTGATTGCAGGGTGTGCCAATGGTCCCAAAGATATCCTGACCTCAAAACAGGATGGCAGGATAGCGGCTGGCAAAGTCATTGAAAAGCTTGGGCTGAACAAAAAAAAGCAAGTAAGTATTGCCGTATTTGGAGAAGGAATACAGGCAGATAAGACGGCCCTTGCACTTTCTTCAAAAGGCTGCCCCACCTTTTTGTTCGGGCCAGGAAAAAGCCTTTCCAAAGACACCCCTGTCACTGTTTTAAGTGACACCAGCATAATTTCCTTCAGCGGAACTGCTGGAAATTTTTCCCTGTATTATAAATTAAACAATAAAAAGGAAAACCTGATCTGTGGTGCTGTCATTGCTGCATTGGAACCAGAACAATCATTGAACAGAGTTGATGGTCTCTTAAATAAAACCCTGGGTCTTGACAGATGGGCAGAACTGGTTAAAACCGACCCTGACAATCTTCCTGATAATATCGTCATACTACTGGATTATTTTGGCCCGGAAGTTAAATCCTTTGCAGGGCTTGCCCTTAAAACATCTGTCAAAGCAAGGGCTTTGGGGAAAAACATTTCCATCATCATGAACAAGATGCTGGTTCATGGTGCATCAGGCCAGCGTCTCTATGACACTGCCAGACAGAATGGGGTTAATTTTTTCAGATTTGAGACAAATAAGGATTTGCAGATACAGGATTCTGGTAAAGGCTTTCTGATAAAACTCAAAGAGGCCACCCTGCCATCCATTGAGCTGGATATAACCTGTGACTACCTTGTCCTGCCACCCAGCCTTACACCAGCCCCAGGATTTAAAAATACTGCGGATCTAATGGGCCAGGCCATTGACAGGGAAGGCTTTTTACAATCTGCCAACAGCCGTCACCGCCTGACACAAAGCCCTAGAAAAGGCATATTTTTTGCCGGAACCTGTCATGATGAGACAGACCAGGATGACCTGGACAATGAAATCAATGATATCCTGTCTGCTTTTTCCACAGAGTCTTTTGACTTACCACATATTAAGACAGGGCTTGATCTTGAAATTGAAATCGATCAAAAAAAATGTGCCCAGTGTCTGACCTGTATCAGGGTCTGCCCCCACTCAGCCATTATAATGAATGAAAAAAACAGACCCTGGATTGTACAGGATTCCTGTTTTGCATGCCATCTTTGTGTATCCAACTGCCCGGCTTATGCCATTGAATCAAAAACTCTGGCCAATGATATAATTGCCGGAAAAGTCACAAAAGACAATATAGTCATTCTGGCCTGCGAACGCTCGGCCGCCCTTGCAGCAGGTAGTATTGCACTGCCGGATAATATCACTCTTATCCCCATTTCCTGTGCCTGCAGAATCAGTAGCGATGTGATTCTTAAAGCCCTTTTAAAAGGCGCATCAAAAGTAATTGTCGCAGGTTGCCACGAAGACAACTGCAGATCCATTAAAGGCAGCAATGTTGCCGATGCAAGTACAAGACAAGTATTAAGGATTCCGGGAATAGAAGCCTCAGAAGTTGTCTGGGAACCAATAGCTGCCAATGAAACCAAAAAATTTGAACGTATAATTTTCAAGGCGTAAGAATAAAGGATAAAAAACATGGGTAATGCAAGTATAAATAAAACTTCGGCTCTGTATAAAATGCTGAATCAATTTCCTTTGGGAGATAATATTTCCGAGTGCCTGACCTGCGGCGCGTGCAACTCCAGGTGTACCTGGTTTGACGGACAAGGCGGCCCCCTGCCCCGGGCGATTATCCGCATGGCTGCGCTGGGGCTTGATGAACAGCTTGTACAAAGCAATATGATCTGGGACTGCCTTTTGTGCAATAGGTGCACACAAGGATGCCCCATGGGCATCACCATGGACAAGGTGGTAGCAAAAGCCAGAAGCCTTGCCATTGCAGATGGCAAAATTCCAAAAGATATCAAAACCGGCATTAAAAACCGCATCGAGCTTGGTGATGTCAATGCTCTGACCACTGAGGAATTTGTGGAAACCGTTGAATGGGTCAGCGAAGAATTTACCGATGAAATGGATAATCCCGAAGCCATTATTCCCCATGATATAAAAGGGACAAAACTTCTATATCTTCCAAATCCAAGGGAACTTGGCATCAACCTGCTGCATTTGTCTGCCATGGCAAAACTCTTTTATGCCACAAAAGAGACCTGGACCCTGTCTGCCCATCATACAGATGTGACCAACTGGGGATATTTTGTAGGCAAGGATGATATTATCAAAAAGATGGCCCTGATGGTGGTTGAACCGGCAGAAGAACTCGGTATCGAGACCCTTGTGCTGTCAGAATGCGGCCATGGATACCATGCCCTGAAATTTCTTCTGGAAGATATCATTGGTCGAAAACCCAGGTTTGAAGTGCTCAGCATGCCAGAGCTTATCCTTAGATATGCCCAGAAAGGTATCCTGAAATTTGATCCTGAAATACACCCCTATAAAATTGCCTATCATGACCCCTGCAATATTGCCAGGAAATCAGGGGGGTATGATGCCCCAAGAGAACTGCTTTCCATGGTCTGTAAAGGGGTTGTAGAATTGATACCCAGCAGGGAGGACGGTATCTGCTGCGGAGGAGGAGGCGGTCTGCTTCAGGACAGCCACAGCACTCCGAAAAGAATGATCACGGGCAAGCCCAAGGCAGACCAGATGAAAGCTGCAGGTCTTCCCCATCTTGCCACGGCCTGTCTGTCCTGCCACAAGCAGTTAACAGAACTTTCCAATCATTATAAACTGGGAATAAAGGTCGAGACTGTAGCCTCCCTGGCATCGGAGGCGCTCGTTTTATAGAGGTCAAACCATGATTTAAAATCATCAGGGGGGAAAAAGGAGAAAACCATATGGAATTGAACGATGAGCGGCGCAAAAAGATTGAAGATATTTTAAAGTCACACGATTATACCGACTACAAGTGGATTGACCCAAAAAAAATCATCGTGTCCCAATGGGTACGCATGAAGTGCAGGTTCGGTTGCAGTGAATACGGAAGAGGCGGTGCTTGCCCACCTGAAACGCCTTCGGTGGCAGAGTGTAAAGAATTTTTCAATGAGTACAGCGATGCAGTCATTCTGCACTTTGAGGGCTTGATGGAAAAACCTGAAAATCGCCATGCCTGGTCTGCCAAAATCAATGCCAAGCTGGTTAAATTGGAACGTGAGGTGTTTACAGCGGGGTTTGAACGCGTTTTTCAATTGTTTATGGACTCGTGTTGCTTTTGCAAAGAGTGCACCGGTAGCCGCGAGACCTGCGAACAGCCCCGCATGGCTCGTCCGGCCCCCGAGGCCATGGCTGTGGATGTTTATACCACCGTGCGCCAAGCTGGATTCAAGATTAACGTGCTCTCAGACTACAACCAGAAAATGGATCGATTTGCATTTCTGATGGTCCAGTAGAAGTCACCTTTTTTATAACCTCTGGCCTGAAGCGGGTTTTAAATCCTGATCCTGCCTTCAAACACCAGAGTAGCAGGACCTGTCTTAAAAATATGATTTGTCTCTTTATCCCAGTGGATATAAAGATCTCCGCCATCCAGGTGAATAATAGCGCTGTCCTGTGCCCTGCCCGTCAGGCTGGCAGCAACAAGTGCAGCACAGGCGCCTGTACCGCATGCCAGTGTCCTCCCGGCTCCCCTTTCCCACACCTTCATTTTCAATTCTCTGTTGTTCACAACCTCAATAAACTCAACATTGGTCTTTTCTGGAAATCGTTTATGGGCTTCAATTAATCGGCCGACCTTTTCAATGTCTACTTTTTGCAAATCATCTACAAAAAGAACAGCATGGGGATTCCCCATGAATACTGCGGTAATAAGATATTCCTTGTCCCCGACGATCAAACTCTCTTCAATGGCTTTCTCATTGGGGCTTTCAAAAGGGATATCCAGGCAGGAAAGAACAGGTTCTCCCATATCCACCCTTATTGACTGAACCTGATCATTATCATCAACAACCACCTCGGGAATGACTGTTCCCGCCTTGGTATCCACTCTTATCTTCTTTTGGGTAAGTATCTTTTTTTCATACAGGTATTTGGCAAAACAGCGCATGCCATTACCGCACATCTGGGCCTGGGACCCGTCAGAGTTGTATATTCTGTATTTAATATCATGGTCATGGGACTCAAGAATCAGAATAATACCATCTGCCCCGATGCCAAAGTGTCGTGAACAAAGCCGTTTAGCCAGTTCTGGATAATTTTCATGGCGCTCTATATCCCCTTTTCTGTCATCCAGAATAATAAAATCATTGCCAAGTCCTTCCATTTTCACAAATTCAATTTCCATGTTTTTCTCCATTAAAACTGACAATATCCAAGGGTTGAGATAATATTTTTACCTATTGCTTCCACCTGCCAATGCCTTACATGTTCTATTTTTAAAAGATCTTGGGCCATTGCAGGATTTTCAAAAGCAATGGAACCAATCATTGCATTATTCAATAAAAACCCTGGTTCAATCCCTATTGAACTGCTTAATTTTTCTCTCATCTTTTTCAGACGTTCAATTCTTTCCTGAACTATGACATCTTTTTTGGGCTTTCTGGTTTTAGGATATGAGGGCAACGCTCTATGCGCAAGTTCCATTGCTTTAACAATTGCCTCCACGCACAGATTTCCATACATGTCTGCCTGTTTTTGGCTTATTGCCCTTATCTTCAACATATGATCAATTGTCACAGGTTTCTCGTGGGCCATGGTCATTAAAGAAAGATTTGAGAAAATTTTAAACAGGGGCTGATCTTTTTTTTGTGCTATCTCCTGTCTTACCTGTAATAAGTTTTCAAGAACAGCAAGGCTCCTATTGTCCATTTTACCTGCGCCTTTAAATTTTTTAAACAATGGTAAAACATGATTATTTTCATACCGGACCCGGGTTTGTATTTCAAACTCTTCTTTGGCCCAAGAAAGCCGCCCGTTTGCCACAAGCTTTTGATGGATTATATCATGCAGCTTTGTAAGATATGCCACATCCCCCACTGAATATTCAATCATCTCCTGCTTGAGCGGACGTCTTGCCCAGTCAACCTTTTGAAATTTTTTATCAGCATCCACGTTAAAATTTTTCTTTAACAGGGCAGCAAGTCCCCGCTCTTTAATGCCTAAAAACCGACAGGCAATTTCCGTGTCAAAAAGGTTATTCACCCGGGCCTGATAATCTCTGTCAAGACTTCTGATATCAAAATCTGCCCCATGAAACACCTTGATCACACCGGTGTTTTCAAGCAGTTCCAAAAATGGAGGCATCTTTTTAATTTTAAACGGATCGATTAAAAAAGCCTGTTTTGAAGATGCCATCTGAATCAGACAGATCTTCTCTTTAAAGCAGTGCATGGAGTCTGCTTCAAGGTCTACACTGATTATTTTTTCCTTTAAAAGGTCATCACAAACACTTTTAAGTTCCTCATCCGATTCAATAAACTTATAGTTCAATATTTTTTCCCTTGATTGTTTAGGCCAGTTCTTCTAAAATTCATGCTTTATATAACAGATAACAAAACACAATGGAAAATAAAGAATGATTAACATAACATTTCCCGACAATAGTATAAAGAGTTTTGAAAATATTCCCACAGGAATGGATGTGGCCACTAGTATTTCAGAAGGATTTGCCAGAAACTGCGTGGCAATGAAAATTGATGAACAGCTTATTGATTTAAACCAGGCCATTAAAAAAGATACTGCCATAAATTTTATTACTGCCAATGATGATGAAGCCCTTGATATTTTAAGGCATTCTTCTGCCCATGTCATGGCAGAAGCTGTGTTGAATATTTACCCTGATGCAAAATTGACCATAGGTCCCGTGGTTGAAGACGGATTTTACTATGATATTGATATGGACCCGGTTTCAAAAGATGATTTTGGTGCAATTGAAGCTGAAATGAAAAAAATCATCAACACCAAAAACACCTTTGAAAGAAAAGTTGTTTCAAAAAAACAGGCCCTTGCAATATTCAAGGACAACCCATTCAAACTTGAGCTCATTAATGAACTTGATGAGGCAGAGGAGATATCCCTTTACCAGAACGGCAAATTCATTGATCTTTGCCGCGGCCCCCACATTCCCCATACAGGCATGATTAAAGGATTCAAGCTTTTAAAAATATCCGGAGCCTATTGGAGAGCTGATCAGACAAAAGAACAGCTCCAGCGTCTTTATGGCATCTCATTTTTTGACAGCAAAAAGCTTAAAAACTACATCCACATGATTGAGGAAGCCCAGAAAAGGGATCACAGGAAACTTGGAACCAAACTGGATCTATACTCATTTCATGATGAAGCTGCGGGCATGCCCTTTTTCCATGCAAAGGGCATTGAGGTATGGAATGCTCTCTTAGAGTACTGGCGGGATGAACACAAAAAAGCAGGATATGTGGAAACCAAAACCCCGGTCATGCTTAACCGAAAACTCTGGGAACAGAGCGGTCACTGGGACTATTACCGGGAAAACATGTATACATCAGTGATTGATGATGAAGAATATGCCATAAAACCCATGAACTGCCCCGGCGGTATGCTGCTTTACAAAACAAAAGCATACTCCTACAGGGATATGCCTGTAAGAGCCGGTGAGATAGGCCTTGTTCACAGACATGAACTATCAGGCGCACTCTCCGGTCTTTTCAGGGTTCGTGCCTTTCACCAGGATGATGCCCATATTTTCATGACTTCAGATCAAATCGAGGATGAGGTCCTTGGCGTACTGGAATTGTCCCAGAGAATCTACAGCAGATTCGGCCTTGATTTTCATCTGGAATTGTCCACCCGGCCAGAAAAATCCATTGGATCGGATGAACAATGGGAAGAAGCCACAAACGGTCTTAAAGCTGCTTTGAACAAATATGGCCGGGAATATTTTATTAATGAAGGGGATGGGGCATTTTACGGCCCTAAAATTGATATCCACATCAAAGATGCCCTGGGAAGAACCTGGCAATGCGGAACCGTCCAGTTGGATATGGCCCTGCCGGAAAGATTTGACCTGAGTTACAAGGGCCAGGATAATAACAAACACCGGCCCATAATGATCCATCGGGTTATTTACGGATCCCTGGAAAGATTTTTCGGCATACTTGTGGAACATTTTGCAGGCAGATTCCCTTTGTGGATGGCCCCTGTGCAGGCTATCCTGCTTCCCATCAACCAGGATCTTGCGGAATATGCTGAAACAATCAAAGCCGAGCTTGATACCCATAGAATCAGATGTGAAGTTGACAAGAGAAGCGAAACCCTGAAAAAGAAAATCAGGGATGCCCAGCTTGCCTATGTCCCTCTGATCATCACCATTGGAGATAAGGAAAAAGAAACCAGGACTCTTTCTGTCAGAACCCTTGATGGCAAGGTCAGGATGGGCCTTTCCATGGATGAGTTTGTCACGTCTGTATCACATCATGTTAAAGAAAGAATCCTGAATGAGACAATTCTCTAGCAGGCTGAACCTGATCTATTTATACAGACTGCCGGTTATTGGCTTATGCCTGCTTATTTTCTGGCAGTCTTCTAATCCCAGTATAATTTCAGCGCCTTTGTTTCCCTTGATGTTTTTATCCGAAAAAATAGGAGACCGAACAGCAAGTCATTGTGACACAGCTACCTTTTTTATAAGGAATAACTCATGACAAATAACGATATCCTACGCCGCATCCGCTATATCTTCGACCTTAACGATTCAAAAATGATTGCTATATTTGATTTAGCTGATCACAAGGTAACCCGGGAACAAATCAGCGACTGGTTAAAAAAAGATGAAGACATAGCTTTTCAGAAATGCAGTGACACTACGCTTTCGATTTTCCTGAATGGTTTGATTAATGATAAAAGAGGCAAAAAGGAAGGGTCTCAACCCGAGCCGGAAAAGCATTTAACTAACAATATGATTTTTATGAAATTAAAAATCGCCTTAAACCTGAAAGCCGAAGATGTGTTGGAGATTATGGCCCTGGCAAATTTGAGCATAAGTAAACACGAATTAAGTGCATTTTTCCGCAAGCCTGGTCATAAACACTTTCGGGAGTGTCAAAATCAGATTTTACGTAATTTTCTAAAGGGTATGCAGCTTAAATATCGCGCTGCCACCCAATTGGAACCAGATTTCAAATGGCAGTAAAATTTTTAGAAGGAATATATTACTTAAAGCGATACGTTTCAAAAGCATAGCGAGCAATGCCTTATAAAAGCATATTTTTAACATCATTTAATTGAAAGGGGCAAACATGAGCAACATAAACATTGATAAAATTATTGAAACGCTTACCTATTGGGCAACCGCTTATTCTATAAAATTAATTGCCGCCATTCTTATCTTTATTATTGGAAAATGGCTGGCCGGTAAAATTTCAAGGCTGATCACAAAACTTCTTGAAAAAAATAATATTGATGCAACCCTGGTTAACTTCCTTGAAAGCATCATATATTATACCTTCCTGATTGTTGTCATTATTGCCACAGCAGGACAACTGGGGATTAATACCACATCCTTCATTACTATTGTTGGTGCTGCCGGCCTTGCCATCGGCCTTGCTCTGAAAGATTCCTTGTCCAATTTTGCATCAGGGGTTATGCTGATCCTGTTCCGTCCCTTCAGGGTGGGTGACTTTGTTACCGCGGGCGGTGTGTCTGGAACCGTCGTCAGCATCGCTCTGTTTAATACCACATTGAACACCCCGGACAACCAGAGGGTGATCGTTCCCAACTCAGGCATTACCAGCAGTGTCATCACCAATGTAACCGCCAATGATACCCGTAGGGTGGATCTTGTGATCGGCATCGGCTATGACGATGATATTAAAAAAGCAAAAGAGGTCCTTAAAAGAATTATTCAAGAAGAAGACAGGATACTTGATACACCAAAAGCTAAAATTGCTGTGTCTGAGCTTGCCGACAGCAGTGTGAATTTTGTTGTCAGGCCCTGGGTAAAAACTTCTGACTTCTGGGATGTTTATTTTGATTTAACTGAAAAAATCAAAATTACATTTGATGAAGAGGGCATCAGCATTCCCTATCCGCAACAGGATGTTCACCTTTATAAAAAGCTTGCGGATGAAAAATAAAGATTATTTAATCAAAATTCCTGATATTGTTGTCATAAGCAAATCCACTGGAAACTGTCACCCCTTGTCGGCTATTGCTACCAGAAAAGAGATTGCCCAGGTTTTTGCAAATGGCATAATGAAAATCAACTTTTTTTTCAACGGAGAAACAAAAAATGAAAGCATTTCAAGATTACTATCCAGAAGATCTCAGCCATTGCTATGGGTGCGGCAGGCTCAATGAACACGGATTACAGATTAAAAGTTATTGGGATGGTGAGGAAAGTGTTGCAAAACTCATTCCCAATGAAAAATATATTGCCATACCGGGATTTGCTTATGGTGGATTAATCGCCTCTCTTATTGACTGTCATTGTACAGGAACTGCTGCTGCTGCAAAATACCGGGAAGAAGGCAGGGAAATGGATACAGAACCGGCCCTGCGGTATGTCACTGCATCTTTAAAAGTGGATTTTCTTGCACCAACCCCTTTGGGTGTGGAACTTGAAATCCGGGGCAAGGTTATTGAAATAAAAGAAAAAAAAGTGGTTGTCGAAGCAACCGTACTGGCGGAAAATAAAATCTGCGCAACGGGATTAGTTGTAGCGGTGAGGATGCCGAAAACTATGTTAAATAAATAAGTTAAACAAATAAATGCTTTACCCCTATCTACCGGTCAGAGGTCTTCCCAGGCTGTAAATCTGGCCGCAATGATCATAGGAAAGCGCATTATCAAGACTTTTAATCTGATCAAACCGGTCCCTGATCTCTTCCGCTTTTATCACCCTTTTTGTGTCGCCAATGCGGGCTCCTTTGCCGGAAACCATTGCTGAACGGGCAAACCACCCGGCACTCATGGTAAAAATCATCCCGGATTCCTGATTTCCTTCAGAACACAAAAAGGTCACAATGGGCGTGTTGAATTCAGGGCGTATTCTTTTGGCCACTTCATCGGGGAAAACGCCCTGGGTCATGCCAGTTGCCGCATTGGGAGCCACTGTATTGATTTTAATGTTATACTTGGCTGTTTCAATCTTTAAGGTGTTCATGATGCCGATAACCCCCATTTTGGCAGCCCCATAATTTGACTGACCAAAATTTCCATACATACCCGATGAAGAAGCAGTAAATACAATTCGACCATATCCATTCTCCTTCATAATTTTTACAGCCGGCTGGGTCACACAAAAGGCACCTTTTAAATGAACGGCAATGACGTCATCCCAGTCTTTTTCAGTCATCTTAATAAATGTCCGGTCCCGCAGTATTCCGGCATTGTTAATCAGGATATCCACCCGGCCAAAATGATCCATAGCCGTGTCAACTATATTTTTGCCGCCTTTCATGGTTGCCACGGAATCAAAACTCGCAACAGCCTTTCCACCGGCCTTTTTTATTTCATCCACCACCCTGTCTGCTGTCCGGCCCTGATCCTGCCCATGGCCGATATCATTGACCACAACCTGTGCCCCTCTTTTTGCAAGATCCAGGGCATATTCTCTTCCAATCCCTTCGCCTGCACCAGTTATAATGGCAACCCTGTTTTCAAACGTAATTGATTCCATCCAGCCTCCGCGCTTGTGTCCGAACAAAAACGGCCAATTTTCCCGATTACTGAGTTGGACACAACCTATTAAAGTTTTTTTCCATTCTGATCTGACCTAATTATGCAAAAGAATATCATCAAATCAAATCTTCATAAACATAAAAATGAAATGATATACATATGATTGTAGAATATTCTTCAATGATCTATAATAGCAAATATAAAATATCCATAAAACCAATCGTTTCAAGTAATACTAACCGCTGGTACGATATTTGCTACTTTCCTTATTCAGATAAAGATATTAGGATAGGTAAATACATATTTTAAAAAGGCCACTATTATTATGAAAAATTTAAAATTTTTCAGGTTTAAAACATTACAGGGACGTCTTATTCTCCTATTGCTCGTTCCTGTTTTTTTAACATTTTTTGCCGGAAGTCTAATAAGTTTTATATACACCCGTAATATTATGATTACTCAATGGAATGAGTCTTCTGTTTTAAAACTCC
This sequence comes from uncultured Pseudomonadota bacterium, assembly GCA_937880875.1. Lineage (GTDB taxonomy): Bacteria > Desulfobacterota > Desulfobacteria > Desulfobacterales > Desulfobacteraceae > Desulfobacula. The sequence continues at coordinate 10,729 of CALGRI010000192.1, read as the reverse complement.
AGCGTGCAGCCCATTATCTTGAAATGCAGGTTTTAAAACCAATAGAATTACTGAACACCTTATATATGATTCCTTATTTTCAGGATATGACAAAATCCAAAGACGAACTCTTGAAAAATCTGGCAGCTTTAGAGGGTATTGTAAGGGTGGGGATCACATATTCACAGGATAGTAAAATAAATGAATTACGACCCAATCATTCCATGCATATGGGAGATCATGGACAGATGCAGATCCATCGCAGTCAGATTTTAAAAATCACTGAGCCTGAATATGATACGGATGCAGCCCAGGAGACAGTTACGCTTGTTTTATCGCTGTTGGACTCTTCCGATCAAATTGTTGGAAACCTTGAAATCGTCATGAGTTTTAAATATCTGCTGAAAGATATTTTCAAGATGGGATGGTGGCAGAGTAATATGGCATGTATCGTGGATCAAAAGGGTAAATACCTGGTACATACCAATATGTTAATGAAAGGCCGTCAATTCCTGGGTGGAACCGATAATCCAATCGAATCGGCGGTTTTAGACGCAATGCAAACCAAGTCATCTGGAACGATTCAATCAGGTGGACACCCTCCGGACATGGTAGCGGGCTTTCAGAAATTGGAACATTTACCCTGGACCATTATTTTGTTTGCCAAGGGAGAAAAAATATTCAAACCCATTATTGACTATAGAAATGCGTTTGGGCTGGGTGGCATTTTTTTAATCATCATCATCCTTGTTCTGATACGGCTGCAGGTGGGAAATATTGTCGAAAAAATAAAAACGCTGTCTGAAAAAGCTAAAAAAGTTGCAAAAGGGGATTATGGAGACCCCTTAAAGATTGAAACCCAAGATGAAATAGGCCAGCTGGTCCAAAGCTATAACTCCATGACCAAAGGGCTTAAGGAACGTGATTTTATAAGAGATTCTTTTGGACGGTATGTTGATCCTGAATTTGCAAAATTTCTGCTCCAGCATCCGGATGCAGGCAAATTGGGAGGAGAAAGAAGAGAAGTTGCCATTTTGATGTCTGATATCAGGGGGTTTACAGCTTTGTCAGAGACCTTGAGTCCTGAAGTCATAATAAATGTTCTAAACCAGTATTTCTCCCATATGATAGCCATAATTCAAAGATATAACGGCATTATTGTTGATTTTTTCGGAGATGCAATCCTTGTCTTTTTTGAACCGTTTTCAAGTTCCATGGAAGATACTGCCCAGCATTGCATCCAGTGCGCCACTGATATGCAAAATGAGATGAATAGATTCAACAGAAAAATGAAAAATAAGAATTTACCTGAATTGAATATGGGTATTGGAATAAATACAGGCCAGGTAATTGTTGGCAACATAGGCTCTGAAAGCCGTGCCAAATATGGGATAGTAGGCTCTGCTGTAAATATCACCAGCCGTATTCAGGCAAAAGCCGAGGAAAAGCAAATCATTGTCTCTGATGCAGTTTATAACTATTTAAAAAATGAACTGCGCATTAAAAAATCATTCAGTACAACGATGAAAGGCATAGATCATCCCATGACTCTGCATGTAATAGAGCCAAAATCTGAATAGTTTTTTTATGAATAAATAGCGCTTAAATTTAAACTCAGATTGTATAATATTTGAGCACCACTGTAGAATATTCTACAACAAAAGAATTGCTTACAATTTTAATTTATAACTATGCATTATCATTCTAACAAGTTATACTAATTTATTCTCCCTGGCACATCTTATGCAAACTATAATTTTCAGTTTTAAAGGGTTTCTTATAATTTTTATGAACCGTAAAAGGTAACGCCATGAAACAAACCATTTTTTTAGCCACTCTGTTCTGGACCCTTTTTTCATCTTTTTCCATGGGCCCCGCTTTTGCCGATGATGCAAAAAGCTTAGAAGAAATTGAAAACAGGCTTTCAGAAGAACTTGTCTTATCAGACCTGCTCAAATATGCCTATCTATCTAACCCATCGATCACATCATCCAAAGAATCCTGGAAAATGTTTATTGAAAACTATCGTATTGCAAAAAGCTATCCTGACCCCCAGCTGGTCACCACCTATTTCCCATCACCCATAGAGACCCGTCTTGGACCGCAGGATTGGAACATGACGCTTTCCCAGGCCATTCCTTTTCCAGGCAAGCTTACTCAAAAAGGCAAAGTCCTTGAGGCAGACACAAAAATTTCCAAGCTTAAACTTGATAAGGCTATAAAAAATATTGTGACCTCAATTTCTGCCTCCTTTTATGAATTAAATTATATTCAACAGGCTGTTGAAATTGCCAAGGCTAATTTTAATTTAAATCAGGAATTAATAAAAATCAGTGAAACTGCCTACGCACAGGATAAGGCCTTGTTTTATGATGTTTCAAAAGCCCAGGCCCAGACTGGCCAGATTCAATATGACATTCTTCTTTTGGAAGAGCTGGAATTAACTGAAAAAGCAAGGATTAACACCATATTAAACAGAGCGCCTGATGCATTTTTAGGCAAGGCATCAAATCTTGTTTTCAGGGAAGTTGTTTATCGTCTTGATGAAATCTACGCTCTCAGCCTGACCCATCAAGAGGATATTTTAATTGCTGAGGAAAAGGTCAGGCAGTCTGAAGACCTCATTATATTATCCCGATATGAATCCCTTCCCTCTTTTAAATTGGGTCTTTTCTATGCCGCTATTGGGAACCCTGATGTGCCCACGCCTCCAAAGAATGCAGGCGATGATGCCATTGGGATTCAACTTGGTTTGAATCTTCCCATATGGTTTGGGAAAAATAAAAGTGAAATCTCGAAAGCAACTGCTTCCAAGCAAAAAGCACAGTCAGATAAACTTGTGATTGCAAATCAGATAAAAGAGAAAATCAGCCGGCTCTGGTTCAAGCTTCAAAACTCAAAAAGATTGATTACCTTGTATGAAAAACAACTTATTCCCCAGTCTATTCGATCTGTTCAAACGGCTGAGACTTGGTACAGACAGGGACAAGGCAGTTTCTCTGATTTTCTCGAAATCCAGGCAACCACTTATAATTTTCAATTGTCCCTTGCCCGGGCATTGGCAGATTATGGAAAAAACCTGGTTCTGCTTGAACAGATGGCAGGGGTTATTCTGGATAAAAAAATCGAAACAAAAAAGGGGGATAATAACTCATGAAAAAGAAAACTGCCGCTGTCTTGATCATTTGTTTATGTTATATTTCTCCTTTGTCCGCAGATTATTCCAGGATGAATACAGAATTGGAGAATTACACACCACCTGTATATTACACAGATGCATTAGAATTTAAAACACGTCCTTCTGAATCGACAGCCAAGCCAGACACATCAGCCGATGATGTCTTTTCCCGGATTGAAAAGTTAAAACAAAGCTATGAAAATACCATAAGCTACGACCACAAGATTTTTTTCCTGGCTGACTATGACAAAGAAACATTTAACAGACTGACGGATATTGCTTCAGATCCTGAAGCGGTCAGAAAGCTTGTCAGTCACACGTTAAAACTACAAGAGATTGAAATCATTGCAGGCTTAAGAAATCCTGCGATTCTTGCTGCACAAAAAAAGGTAAAGGCTGAGTTAGAGTCTTTTAATCAGGTTCTGGATCTTGATGGAAACTTAAAGCAATACTCGGCTTTTACAGAAGGGCTTTACAATAAGGTCGGACCTGTGAAAATGAACGAGTCCATAAAACAAAAATACCCTTATCCTGGATTAACTTCCCTTAAAGGAAGAATCATTGATCAGCAGGTGGCTGTTTCTGTGGAAAAAATGCGGATAGCACAAAAAGACATTATTACTGAGACTCGACAAGCCTATTGGAATATTGTTTTTATCGAGCAGTCCATAAAGGTGACTTCTGAAACCATTGATGCCTTTGCCCGGCTTAAAGATGTGGCAACAATACTATATAAAAGCGGCAAGACAAGTTTTCAGGATATCATTAAAATAAATATCAAGATTGAGATGCTCAAAGAAGATCTTATCACCTTTTCATCCAAAAAGAAAAATATTGAAACAAAGCTTAGTGAACTTTTAAACCTTCCTGCAAACACCAGGATGGGTGTTGTTGTTGTAAGTGCGTCTGACAAAAATATTCCCGGGCCTGAAGCTCTTTTTTCTCTGGCCCGGCAAAACAGGCTGGAACTAAAAGTGATCCAGCATCAAATCAGCAAGGTTGAAAATATGATAGAAATGGCTGAATCCATGATACAGGAGCCTTTTACACTGGGTTTTTCAAGCTATGAGGATGAGGCAATAAATACGGTTGGCACGCAAGCCGGCAAACCCTCTTTTCCGGAAAAAACCATGGCAGCCATGAAAAACAGCAGCCCTTTAAAACCCTGGTATGGAATTGATAATCCATGGCTGAACCAGACAAAACAAACCCTGTTAAGCTTGAAGCAAACCCTGCTACAACAGGAAAATGCCACGGATAGAATGGTAAGAGAAGCCTGGTTTAACGTTGATAAAAATAAACGGGAACTTGCTTTGTATAAAAACAAAATTTTATCTTTGTCCAGATCAGCATTAGATGTTTCTACAAGAGAATATGAAGCAGGTTCAATCCCTTTTTCCCAGGCAATAGATTCCTATACCTCCTGGTTAAATGTAAACCTGACCATCGCAAAAAAACAAACAGATTTAGGAAGCTCAATTGCAAATCTTGAAAAGATAATTGGAAGAAGCTTTAGATAATGAAAATTATAGGGGAACTTAAACATGAACCAAACGAGCAATAAAAAACTCATTGTTTTAACGGTTTTAATCACGGCTATGATTACTGGCTCAGCTTTTTTTGCAGTATTCAAATATATGGGTATCAACCCGGAACAAGGCAAGCACGCTAATGCTGTTGGCCAGATTGAAACAGAGAATACAGGGTCTCAAGAAAAAAAAGCAATTTACTGGCGAGCCCCAATGGACCCCATGGAAATATATGACAAGCCCGGCAAAAGCAAAATGGGCATGGATCTGGTTCCCGTATATGAAGATGCGGTTGCCGGTGATTCCAAAAGCCAGGAGCGGAAAATTGTATACTGGAAAGCTCCGATGGACCCGACTGAAATTTATGAACAGCCCGGGAAAAGTAAGATGGATATGGACCTTGTCCCGGTCTATGAAGACGAGCTTGTGGGCGGGGTTGATATAAAGATAGACCCTGTTGTGGAGCAGAATATGGGGTTGAAAATTGAAAAAGCAGAAAAAGGCTTGCTTCATCATGCAATAAAAACATATGGGCATATTACCTTTGATGAAACCCGCACGGGTATCGTAAGCCAGAAGACTGGCGGGTGGATTGAAAAACTTTATGCAGATTACACAGGTTTTTTTGTAGAAAAAGGACAGCCCCTGTATGAAATTTATTCTCCCTCTCTTCTGGCATCCCAGGAAGAGTATTTGTCTGCCTTTAAAAACTTTCAAAAAAATAAAACAAGCCTGAACAGGGAAATTCTTGTTTCAGCAAGACAAAGACTGGGTTATTTTGATATTGCGGACCTGGAAATCGACTCCATTGAAAAAAATGGCGAAGTAAAAAAATCAATACTTGTAAGATCACCGTTTACCGGCGTTATCACCCATAAAAACATCATTGAGGGTGCATTTGCCAAACCAGGTGAAAGCCTTTTTACCATTTCAGATCTGTCTTCAGTCTGGGTTGAAGCCCACATTTTTGAGTATGAGCAGAACCTGGTATCCAAAGGGCAGCAAGTTGAAATGACCCTGTCTTATAATCCTGAAAAAATTTATAAAGGAGAAATATCATATATATTCCCCTATCTTCAGAAAAAAACACGGGATGTCATCATACGAATCGCCTTTGAAAATAAGCATGGCGAACTCAAGCCGGATATGTTCGCAAGAATTCATATCAATACAGGATTAAATAGAGAGGGAATTTCAATTTCCTCTGAAGCAGTTGTCCATTCAGGAGAGAAAAAGATCGTTTTCGTTGCCAAAGGCGGCGGAAAATATACGCCACGGGAAGTTATGACCGGTATTTATCTTGATAATGGCAGGGTAGAAATTTTAAGCGGGCTTGCCCAGAATGATGTGGTGGTGATTTCTGGTCAGTTCCTGCTTGATTCAGAATCCAAGCTTAAAGAAGCGATTCAGAAAATGATGGAATCCAAATCCGCCCCTGCAGACAAAGAAAATAAAGATGCTTTCTTTGATGACATGGAAACCAAAGACAGTTTTTTCAAAGATATGGAATAAAAAGGTGATTTCCCATGATAGAAAAAATAATTGAGTGGTCTGTCAATAACAGGTTTATGGTTGTACTTGCTACGCTGTTTATCATTGCCGCTGGGATTTTTGCCATGCTTAAAACCCCCCTTGATGCGATTCCTGATCTGTCTGATGTTCAGGTGATTGTCTATACTGAATATCCAGGGCAGGCACCCCAGGTTGTTGAGGATCAGATCACTTATCCCTTAACCACAGCTATGCTCAGTGTTCCCTTTGCAAAAGTCGTCAGAGGATACTCATTTTTCGGGTATTCTTTTGTCTACCTAATTTTTGAAGACGGTACCGATCTTTACTGGGCAAGATCCAGGGTAATGGAGTATTTAAATTTTGTCTCGGCCCGGCTGCCCCAGGGTGTTACCCCGAGTCTGGGGCCTGATGCAACAGGGGTTGGCTGGGCATTTGAATATGTTTTAAAGGACACAACAGGCAAAACTGATCTGCAAGAGCTTCGTTCCATTCAGGACTGGTTTTTAAGATATGAGCTGACTGCTGTTCCCGGGGTATCGGAAGTCGCAAGCATTGGTGGGTTTGTAAAACAATACCAGGTGGAAGTGGATCCAAACAAACTGCTTTCATATAATATTCCCATCCAAAAAATTAAAAATGCCATAAAGCGATCTAATTCTGATGTGGGAGGCAAGCTCATTGAAATGGGTGAAACCGAATTCATGGTTCGGGGCCTGGGATATATAAAATCTGTTGAAGATATAAAAAATATTGCCGTTTCCTTTGATGAAAAAGGAACCCCGATTTTATTAAAAGATATTGCAAATGTTCACATCGGGCCGGAACTGCGACGGGGTATCCTTGAATGGAACGGTGAAGGTGAAGCCGCCGGCGGTGTAGTGATTATGCGCTATGGTGAAAATGCCCTTGAAGTCATTAAAAAAGTTAAGGAAAAATTAAAAGATCTTCAAAAAGGTCTTCCCGAAGGTGTGGAAATTCTAACGGGTTATGACAGATCTGCCTTGATTGAAAGAGCTGTGGAAACCTTAAAAACAAAACTGACTGAAGAAATGATTGTTGTTGCTGCCATCTGTATTCTCTTTCTTTTACATTTCAGGTCTGCATTTGTAGCAATTTTTACACTGCCTGTTGGCATTTTAATGTCATTTTTAATCATGTATCCAATGGGGATTAATGCAAACATAATGAGCCTTGGCGGGATTGCCATTGCCATTGGTGTTATGGTGGATGCTTCCATTGTTCTGGTTGAGAATGCCCACAAGCACCTTGAACGGGACCGGGGCAAAAAAACTCACACACAAATCATCATAGATGCTTCCAAAGAAGTAGGACCTGCACTGTTTTTCAGTCTTTTGATCATCACCGTCTCATTTCTTCCTGTTTTTAGCCTGGGAGAGCAGTCCGGAAGATTGTTCAGGCCACTTGCCTATACCAAAACAACGGCCATGGCAGCCTCCTCTATTTTAGCTATTACAATTATCCCGGTGCTGATGACCTTTTTTGTTCTGGAAAATCCAATTGATCCCACTCTTTCTAAAAAGAAAAAATTGTCACTCTGGGTTGCAGCAATCGCAGGCCCTCCTTTTGCGGTCATCTTTGCTGGTATTGCCGGAGTGAATCTACCGGATTTAAGCCTTGTTGTTGCCATTGGAATTTCGATTTTTCTTTATTTTTGCCTTTGTTCTCAAAAAATAATTTCAGAAAAAAGAAACCCTGTTGCAAGGGTTTTAATAAAACTTTATCTTCCCATAATAAAGATTGTCTTAAAATGGAAAAAAATGACCATTCTTATCGCCCTTGTTGCCATTGGTATCACCTGGTATCCAATTACCCATGTTGGCAGCGAGTTTATGCCGCCTTTAAACGAAGGGGATCTTTTGTACATGCCCACAACCTTGCCGGGTATCTCCATTACCAAGGCAAAAGAACTTTTGCAGCAGACCGATAAAATTATCCAGAGATTTCCTGAAGTCAAAACTACTATGGGTAAAATAGGCCGTGCAGAAACCTCAACCGATCCAGCACCCCTTTCCATGATAGAGACCGTGATTGTTCTCAGGCCCCAGGTTGAATATGAAACAATTGAAAAAATTCGCTTTTTTTCAGACTGGCCTGGATGGGTAAAAAAGCCTTTGACCTGGATCTGGCCTGAAAAATTCCATGGTAAAATACTCCATGAATGGCGAAAGAAAAAAAACGAACTGTTTTTTTCAAACTGGCCTTCCTTTCTGAAAACACCATTGTCCTGGGTGATGCCGGAAGAACGATACATTACCATCAAAGAACTGACGGATGATCTGAACCAGGCTGTCAGGTTTCCAGGGCTTACCAATGCCTGGACCATGCCCATTAAAACCCGGATAGATATGCTTTCCACGGGGATTAAAACCCCGGTTGGTATTAAAATCATGGGGCCTGATCTTGAAACTCTGGCCCAGATCGGTGAAACCATTGAAGCCACTTTAAGGAACCATCCAGGAACCCTTTCGGCTTTTTCGGAACGTGTTACAGGCGGGAACTACCTTGATTTTATAATAAACAGAGAAAACATTGCCCGGTATGGCCTTCTGGTACAGGATGTTCAGGATATTATCAAAACCGCCATTGGCGGAATGAACGTTACCTACACCATAGAAGGGCTTGAACGGTACCCCGTTAACCTGAGATATAATAGAGAATTTAGGGACAATATTGATATGATAAAAAGGGTAATGGTTCCAACACCGGCTGGTGAACAGGTTCCGTTAACCCATCTGGCTGATATTTCCATCCATAAGGGACCTGCGGGGATTAAGAGTGAAAATTCAAAAAGGACGGCCTGGGTTTATGTTGACATAAAAGACGTTGATGTCGGCACTTATGTTAAAGGTGCCAAAAAACTTATTGATGAAAAAATAACTCTGCCGGCAGGGTATTCCATTATCTGGTCAGGGCAGTATGAATACATGGAAAAGGCAAGAAAAACATTGAATGTCATCATTCCGGCGACACTGCTTGTTATTTTTATTCTTCTGTATATTCATTTCAGCAATATCATCGAGGTTATCATTGTCATGGTAAGCCTGCCCTTTGCTCTTTTGGGTGGGATATGGCTCATATATCTTCTTGATTATAACTTGTCGGTTGCTGTTGGTGTTGGCTTTATCGCCCTTGCCGGACTTGCCACAGAGACAGGGATTGTCATGCTTGTTTACCTTGATGAAGTGTTTACCAGAAAAAAAAGTTTAAAAGAGATGAATTCTTCAACCGACCTTCATGAATCGATCATTGAGGGTGCTGTTGAAAGGGTTCGTCCGCTTATAATGACCGTTGCCACAACTTTAATAGGGCTATTACCGGTAATGTATGGGTCTGGTGCAGGATCGCAGATAATGAAGCGTATCGCAGCACCCATGGTCGGAGGACTTATCTCCTCAACCATCATGACCCTGATCATTATACCTGTGATTTATAACCTGTGGAAAACGTGGGAAATTAAACCAAAACAAATATAAAAGGAAAGGATTTAACAATGAAAGAAATGATGAAAAAAACGATGAAACTGATAATGAGCGTACTTATCCTGTCTGTTTTCTTTACCGGCTTTGTTTTTGCCTCAAGTAGTACCATGAAAGGACACGACATGGGAAAATCTGATAAGATAGGTGCTTTGATTCACGAATCTGTAGTGGACGGATACATGTTGTCCTATCACTTCATGGATCTTCGGGATAAAAAACCCGATGATAAAGATAAAGCTGCCATGGATGCATCCCATAACATGGCAGGTAAGGAAATAGATAAACCACACCACCTCATGGTTTATGTAATGGACAAAAATAACAAAGCTGTTTTAAAGGGAAAAGTTGGTTTTATGATCAAGAATGCCGAAGGGGATGCTCAAAAAGAGATGGGAATGTTTATGAGCGAGGGATTCGGCACTACTGCAGATATGAAGAAAAAGGGAGTCTACACCATTACGACCAAATTAGTTTTGGGTGATAAAAAACTAATGGATAAATTTGACTATGAAATGAAATAGTGTGAAATCAATCCGGGCCGGTATCAGAGACGTCTTCGATACCAGCCCGTACCTATGGTTATCTTGTACAATACGAATTTTAAAAGAGAAAGAAAAATGGTAATTATTTGTTTAATGGAGGAAAGATGAAAAAAAATATTCAATTGAATTTATTGGCAGTAATCATTTCAGTTTGGATGGTGTCAATAGCCATAGCTGACGATTCTGCCACTTCTTTGTCAGAGGCTTTTACAAAAGGAAAAGTTAGTGGAACCCTGAAGTCTTATTATTTTTCTCAAACTTTTGACGGAGCAGGGAAAAATGATAGCTATATATGGACGTATGGCGGTAATTTAAAATATGTGACGGGCAGCTTATATGGCTTGAAACTTGGTACAAATCTTCAGGCTTCTTTTGTTGGATATAAAGACGATAAGGATAATAAAACAGCCGGAAGTCTGGATGCCAACGGCGCTGTCCTTTCCGAAGCGTATTTGCAATATAAAATTGATAAGACAGAATTTAAAGGAG
>CALGRI010000191.1 GCA_937880875.1 uncultured Pseudomonadota bacterium | reverse complement strand
TTTGCAACCATTTTCTAACGCGTGCCGTTTAGATTTTGGGAAATTTAGACAATGTTTTGGTTTTGTCTCGTGAATTTTGCAGATGTATTTATCCTTTTTCGGGAGTTTCCTTAACCAGGGGCAGCGGTTAACTGATTCGCCGGTCTTCGGATTGACCCATATATCATTCAAGCCTGCAAATGAATCCACCCATTCCAAGATGTCATATCGGTTTTCGCATTCCCAGCGTATAACATCAAAATCCGGAATGGACGTCTGATAGGCGTCTGATAGATCAAGGCAGCAATGCCCGCATTGCCCGCATTTGAATTTTTCCATTTCAGTTTTAATTAAAAGCCCATTTGCGCCGGTTTTCTGGTGTTTTTGCACGTTTGCGCTGACCCACTCAATCTTTGAGTATACTTTTCCGATTGCCTCAGACGGTTTAGAATTCAGCAGCTCCAGAAAGAATTCCACCAGGTCAATACCGTAATAGAATTTTTTGTTATCATCTGATTCTATCCATAGCCCATGCCTTTCTATCAAATCCGATGGATGCGCCTTTAATACGTCTTTTCGGATCTCAAACTCTTCAAAACTTGCTATTATCAGTTCAATCTCTTTTTGCTTTTGCACTTCGGATTGCATCATCAGAGTGTTTTTGAGCTCTTCTAAGGCTTCAGAGATAGAAATGAATTTTAGACACTTTTTGCCCATGGCTAATTAGTCCTTTTCAAGGGTGTTAATATTTAAACCTCCTAACAAATTCACTATCAAAAGATACATGATTCAATCGTAGAACGCAATAAATCGGTAGTGTACCTGTAGTTTCATATTCTCATGGTGTTGGCTGACAGGGATAGTCCGGGGTCTTTTTTTAACAGTGAAAAACGTGCTTAATAGCCAGTAGTCCGGCCTTATTTTTTCATGAGTAAGAAAGGGAGCTATTGTGATCGTTCCTTTAGCACATCAATAATTCGGGATGGCTCAAGCCTGAGTGTGTGGTTGATTTCAACAAAATCCAGGATAATATTATAATTTTGGTCAATTACATAGGTGGCTGGAACAGGCAATTCAAAGCTTTCATCCCCATTGGCAGCAGGAAGGTTAATGCCGAATTTGGCATATACAGGGCGCAAAGCCTCAGGCAGGGTGAATACAAGACCAAAATCCCTTGCCACAACGTTTCCCACATCGCTTAACACATGGAATTCAAGGTTCTCTTTTTCCTTAAGAGTAAGGCTCTGATCAGGTAATTGAGGAGATATTGCTATAAGTTGTGCTCCCATAGATTTTATAGTGGCAAGCTCAAGTTGCAAAGACCGCAACTCTAAATTACAATAAGGTCACCAGCTTCCCCGATAAAAATTTATGATCACCGGTCCTTTTGAAAGAAGATTTTTTAACGAAACGACTTCACCCTTTGCACCCGTCAATTCAAAATTAGACGCCAAGTCGCCTTTTCTTTTTGAACGATCTGTAATATTTGAACGTTTCAATTCTTCCATTGCATTTGCCATAATGCTTGCAGTCTCTTTAGGAATCATTTTCATTGATTGTTCCAGTAAAGCATTTAACTCATCCTGAAGTCTCATATTGCCTCCATCTTTTTGTGGTGAAAATAAAATTATTAATCAAAGCACAAACCTAAGCAATATTGGCTCAGGTCCCCATGCTTTAGTTTGCGATAGGTGTATTAAGCTATGCGCTATTATCAGTCATCTATATATTCATTAGGTTACATTATTTAAATAATCATTGCAAAATAATAAGTATTAAATTTAGCATCTATTACCCTTTTTTAAAAAAATATTTGATATTTAATAGTGAGTATAGATGGCATATAAGCTCAGAATCGTCTGACAAATTTTAGCAATGGCTGGCAGATCAATTGATCACCTTTCTCAAAATATCCAAACTCAATGATTATCCAATCCTTTACCTTCGCCGGACCTTCAAGTATCAAGAATATCAATTGTAACCTTGAGCATTCTAGGAAAAAATATTTTTGTTTTTCGACTGGAAAATTTCTTTAGCAAGGGTGCGGACTTTGTCTATAACGAAATTCCCCCGGTGCTGAATTTAAAGGGGCGGACTATTATTAAAAGTCCGGGGATTATTAAACTGTAGCCAAAACATTTTGCGGTTGGCGAGAATTCCATCCATCGATAGCAGTCATGATTAATTATCCCAATCCTTTACCTTCATTGGACTTTCAAGTATCAAGAATATCAATTGTAACCTTGAGCATTCTGGGAAAAAATATTTTTGTTTCTCGATATGATTTGTCAGATTTTCAAAAAGTACTTACAATCAAGAATTACCTTGGTGGTTTCTTCGGTAAGGGGGCCGAACATTTTTTTATTTATCATCATAAAAATCCATAGAATTCATATTAACTCCTATTGTCTATTTTTTCATAAATCAAAGACTTGCTCAAGTTATTTTTAATGTATTTTAAAGTCGCATTATTTCTCCCCTATACAGTCGCATTTTTGCACTGTTTTCAATATCGAATAAAGATCTGTTAATGATGTTATTTTAATAACTATTCGTAATAATGTAATTATTGTTCCA
>CALGRI010000190.1 GCA_937880875.1 uncultured Pseudomonadota bacterium | reverse complement strand
CTATTTACACATAGCCGTAATAGTCCCGATGCACCGTTACCATATGGGCAAAATCCATGAGGGTTCCCCAACTGAAAACAGGAATATTGATGGCTCTCTGCACTGCCCTGGCAAAAGGGGGAAAACCCGTACACTCAAGCACCATGGCCCCCATGTTGGGATGTTTTTCATAAAATGCCGTGGCTACCCTGAGAAAATCTTCTTCAGCCCGTTGATAGTCAGCCTGTGGTATTTCCGGTCTCACTCCTTCGGTCCAGAGATTGTCAAATTCCGGGCATAAACCACCGTCCATGGCACCTCCCACCACATAGTTGGTTCCGGGAAGTACACCCACGCTGGACAGATGTTTTTCAAGCAGGTCCTCTTGGGTGGCCATAAGGATGCCCACAACTTTATCCGGGTTGATAATGGACTGAGCCCAGGGGACCTGTAGAAGACTGGACATGAACACGGGAATATCCAGGCGGGCTCTCACCTCTTTCTGAAAAAAGGCAAAATAACCGCACTCGGCAGCAATGGCCCGGCACCCCATTTTTTGAAGTTTAAAAGCGGCTGTCAGTATGGTATCAAGATATTGATCCTTGTCTTTGCCACGAACCAGTTTGCTAATGTCCAGGCCCTGGGCCACCTCATACTGGATAGGGTATGGGAAGGCACTGGGATTTCTCACATCCCCGGGAAAACCGGGGTAGGTTTCATCCAGAAGAATAATGCCAAGGCCCATGCCTGAACAGTGCACGTTTCTGCTTTTGATGGTTGTGATACGGAGATCTCTGTTTTGATGCATATTTTAAAATTCCTTTAAAAAAAGTTCATATTTTATTATTGTTTGGCCGAAAGCACCTTTTCAAGTGTAAGCGATGGAATACCGCATTCCTTCATATAATCATCCATACCTTGTTGAATGTTTTTGGGGATATCCGGGGTGCAATATTTTTCCTCCAGCCGGGAAAGCCCTTTTTCAATCAAACGGGCAAAAGCAGTCCTGTATGCTTGGGGGATATTCGTTTTGGGTGGGGCCAGTTCCGGCTGAAATAACAGTGTCCGGCAATGTTTGTGCGTATGGGGGCTGGTCAGAAACTCTCCTCCGGGCCCTGCCTGTCGGATAATATCCAGAGCCATGGATGCCTCATCAACAACAAGGGGCTCATTATTTTTGTTCAACATTCTAATAATTTCCAGATCCACCATGAATTGTTCAAAACTGAATTGTGCAAAACTGGCCAGAATACCGGCACCATGAACAATAAGACTGGTGCGATATTGATAATCACTGCTCAGTGTCATCATTGCCTCGTATCCGCTCTGTGCGGAAACCTGTCCTGCGTCTGTCACAGCTCCGATTCCCCGGTTGGGTAAATTATATTTTTCAGCCATTTGCGTTGCCATTATCCTAAAAGCAAACCGGGATGGTGATCCCAGGGAGATACCTCCGGTTCTCAGATCGGCAGGATGTCCCAGGCACCCATAAATCAAAGGCATCCCAGGGGAAAGGG
>CALGRI010000189.1 GCA_937880875.1 uncultured Pseudomonadota bacterium | reverse complement strand
CGTTATTGAATATAGATCTTGAGATTTGGCATTCAGGTCTGCATTCAGGGTTTTTTTAAAAATATCATATTGACCAAAAGCCTCAATTGTTGAATCACCCGTTTTGGCTTTAAACCCCGTGATTTTGCAGATGCCTTTTTCAATGGTTCCGGTCATGTCGGTTTCAAAATCCAGAAAATCTGTTTCAGGCTTGTCCTGTTTAAAATCTTCAAGAACAAGATTAAACTGATATGATGCTGCAAGGGTTTCAGGGTGAATTCCCTTGCCAGTCAGCTTACCTGCGGATGAAAACCTCCCTGAAAATCCTTTTACCCATTTTTCAATATGTTGAAAATCACCATTTTTCTGGTCAAAGGAAAAATCATATTTAAGGGTATCTGGATTTTGGGCAGGGCTTAAAAATCCTTTTGGGAAAAAATCCTTGAGATCAGCCATACCATTAAATGATATATCGCTTCCAAGAATATTGAGATTTGCTTTTTTTATTGACACGATCCTGTCATCAAGACTTGCTGATAAATTGACTCCATCCCCTTTTAGATCTTCATTAATTTTCAACTTAGTCACATCAAGATTGACTGCAACTTCAGGGTTGTTTACAGGCCCTTTTCCTTTAAGGGTTACTTTAGCAAGGCCGCCAAGGTCTATCGTATCCCCGAAAAAGCGATTAAATTGTTCAAGGTTGGATGTGGCTGTTAATTTGAAATCCATCTGGGGGTCTTTCAAAATATTGGTTCCAATTCCTTTTACCTTAAAAATACACAGATCAGAGTCAAGCTCAATATCAAAATGTATTTTTGCTCCTTGTTCAAGTTCAGACACAATACTGAAGTTTTCAATAAGGATCTGTTTATCTTTTAATCTTATGGTGCTGTTTTTTACTTGGCTGGTCAAAGACAGGGTCTGCGCAAAAAGATTTATATCATTGATGTCAATGTTTAATGACCTTAATTCAATACTATTATCCGGATCATTAAAGGTCAGTGCCCCATCAATAACCTGTACTTTTTTTACCACCACATTAAAGGGAAGGCCTTTGTTTTCTTTTTTAGTAATTTCTTTTTCAGGAGAGTTTTTATCTTTTGGTATGAGCGTATCCATTAGATTGATATGGCCGCTTGTATCTTTAACAAGTAATATCTCCGGGCGGTTAACTGTTAATAAAGTTATCTCGAGAACTTTATTAAAAAGAGAACTTATCTTGAAATCAACGAAAAGACTCTTGAACTTAAAACAGGTAGTATTTTGCCTGTCTTTGATCTGAATTCCGCCTAATTTGACATATGAATTGATTAATGAAAATTCTAGGTTTTCAACTAAAATCGTTCCAGGGATGGAGGTATTAATTTTATTAACAAGCAGATTTTTTGCATGATCTGTTTTTGCATAAAGAAATATTGACAAAACTATTGCAAGAAAAGTAAAGACAAGCCCAATGCCCGCTAAAGTAAATTTTTTTTTCATATCTGCCTATTTTGATCTACTTCTGACAAATTTTTAATTAATGTTTGAACGAAAACACGGGGGTTTCGGTCAGGCACTAATTTATACTATTTGACAAAGAATTACAATCAATGCCCTTAGCTTATCTGAAATATGAAATATATATTTATCTGTCTGTAAATGTCAGTGAACCTGTTGACTATTATGATTAATTCGAGCTATGGTCAGCAGGTCAGCATTTTCGGAAGTGATCCAGACCAGATCGCCCGATTGATAGACCCGCTGGTCAACCAGGTCTGCAGGGTCAACATCAACAGCCAATGCCAGAGGGGGCCGGATACCTTCCCCTTTACAGGGCGGAAGGATTCGGCTGAAGGAACCCTTTCAGTATCGGATGCGTTAAGGGTTTTTTCCATTCGAACACTAGTTGCAGCCAAACAAACGGATTTGAAAAGTTTCATGGGCTGCCACATATGGGAATGTCAATTTCATTTTATAGGAGATAAAAAATATGGAAAAAATAAATACCGTGCAACCACTGTTTCCCCATTTGCCGGAACGTCTTGAAGGCCTGGAGGATCTGGCGGAAAATCTCTGGTGGAGCTGGAACCCTGGTGCGCGAATGCTCTTTAAGGCCCTTGACCGGCAGGCCTGGAAGGAAAGCGGCCATAATCCGGACAAGATGCTCAGAGACTTTCCCAGCTCGCTTCTGGAAAAGGCAGGCTCTGATAAAGACTATTTGCGCAGATACGATGAGGTGATGACTGTATTCCGGAACTATATGAAGCCAAAAAACTGTGCTATGCTGGGGCCTGTTTCAATGGATCAAAAATATGCTGTTGCCTATTTTTCCGCTGAATTCGGTCTTCATCGTTCCTTACCGTTTTATGCGGGTGGCCTGGGTTTTCTGGCTGGAGATTTCATAAAAGAATGCAGTGATTTGTGCGTCCCGCTGGTTGCTGTAGGATTCATGTACCCGGAAGGGTATTTTAAACAGCGGATACCAGATGACGGGTGGCAGCAGAATCTTATCGAGTCCGTCAACCGGGAGGCGGCTCCCATTTCCAAAGTGATGGGCAAGGATGGAAATCAGCTTGTCATTAAGGTGCCACTGACCGATCCCGCCATCCATGTTGCCGTGTGGAAGGTCTCTGTTGGCCATATATCCCTTTATTTGATGGATACAAATATTGAAATAAATGATCCCTGGAACAGGGGGATCTCTGCCCGGCTCTATACCGGAGATCTGGAGCAGCGCCTGCGCCAGGAAATTGTATTAGGGCTGGGGGGTGCCCAAATGCTCAAAGCATTAGGGATAGATCATTACCTTTTACACCTGAACGAGGGCCATGCTGCTTTTGCTATTTTGGAACGTATCAGGGAAACAATAGCAACAGGTAAAGATTTTTCAGCAGCCTTAAAAAAGAATATCAATGGAACAATCTTTACAACACACACACCCGTTCCTGCGGGTCACGATGTTTTTCCCTTTCAGCTGATTGAAAAATATTTTCATTCCTACTGGCCCAGCCTGGAGCTTGACCGCAACGCATTTTTTCAATTGGGAATCCATCCGGAAAAACCAGAACAAGGATTTAACATGACAGCCTTTGCAATGAGGCTGTCCGGTTGCAGGAATGCTGTGAGCAGACGGCATGCCCAGGTCTCACAGAACATGTGGCAAAGCCTGTGGCCGGACGTGCCAGAAGATAAGGTTCCCATTGATTACGTTACCAACGGTATCCACGTACCCACCTGGATCGAACCAAAGATGAAACTTCTGCTGGATAAGTATATCGGGGCAGACTGGCTGGACAACCACGATGATCCAGCTGTCTGGCAAAACATAGATAAGATCCCGGACATTGAGCTGTGGCAGACACACTACTGGCTGAAAGTAAAACTGATTGATGCGATCCGGGAACGGGCCCGCCTTCGATGGGCTGATGGGGATGCCAGTACATCCATTACGCTTACCAGCGGTGCATTTTTGGACCCATCCGTGCTGACCATCGGGTTTGCCCGCAGGTTTGCCACTTACAAAAGAGCTTTGTTGATTTTCAAGGACCTGGAGCGCCTCAAAAAACATCTCAAGGACCGCTGGAGACCCATACAAATCATCTTTGCCGGCAAAGCCCATCCTGCAGATGATCCAGGCAAACGACTCTTGCAAGATCTGATCAACCTGGCCCGCAATCCCCAGCTGGGTGGCAGGATTGCCTTTGTTGAGGATTATGGTGAACAATTGGCCCAGTATCTGGTGCACGGGGTGGATATATGGCTGAACAATCCGCTGCCGCCTTTTGAGGCAAGCGGGACAAGTGGCATGAAAGCCGCCCTGAACGGCGTACCACAATTGAGTATACTGGATGGATGGTGGGAGGAAGGATTTAATGGAAAAAATGGCTGGGGCATAGAACACGACAAAACATCACCCGACCCTGATGGCAGCGATGCCGCTAAAATATACGACACCCTTGAACAGAAAATCATACCGCTTTATTACAACATGTCTGACAATGGCATCCCCAACAAATGGGTGCACCTGATGAAGGAAACCATGAAAAGTACGGCTGCCGGATTCTCTGCTCGCCGGATGGTCAAGCAGTACATTGAAAAATTTTATTCCAAATGTATGG
>CALGRI010000188.1 GCA_937880875.1 uncultured Pseudomonadota bacterium | reverse complement strand
AAAATGGAGAGGCCCATTTTAAAGACTTTGAATCAGTGTTCTATGAGTGACAAAGCTTCAATTTCGTTACTATACTTTTGTTTATGATTATTGTAGCATCCTGCTCAATCCTGGTTTTTGGATATTTGACGAATTTTGACACTGAATTTAATGATACCCCTTGAAATCAAGCCTAATGGTTATATGTTCCTGCAATAGTTTTATATAAACATAAGGCGTATTTATGAAAACCAAATCTGATCCCGCAAAAACACTTGGAAGAAAAATTCTAAGGCTTATCTGGAAAAGCATTCCCTTTGCTGTGGTCCTGCTGGTAATCGGGCTGATCATATTGCCTTTAGGCAAAAAAATATCAGCAGAAAAAGCAGATCTGGCTGAAAAACAATCCACAGAAAAGGCTATTACAAAGGCATTGACCAATGTGATGACCATGGAGCTTGTACCGGCCATGGTCATGGAAAAATTAAGCCTTCCCGGTGTTGCAAAGCCATGGATATCCCTGGAAGTGGTCTCTGAAATCAGGGGAAAAGTCGTCAACAAAAAGGTAATTGAAGGCCGTCATGTGAACAAAGGCGATGTTCTGGCGGTCATTGATCAAAGTGATTATCAAAATGCCTATGATTCGGCACTGGCATCCTATGATTCAGCACAGGCAACCCAGAAAAGATTAATAGCCCTGGTAAAAAAGAACTTTGTCACCCAGTCACAGCTTGATGATGCAGTTGCCCAGGTAAAAACCAGCATGGCTGATCTTGAAAATGCCAAACTCAACTTAAGCCGCTGCACGATTGTGTCTCCCATGGAGGGGATTGTTGACCGTGTTCATATTGAACCCGGCAGCTTTCTGAGTTCTGGTGATCCCGTTGCCCTGATTCTTCAAATTGACAAACTAAAAATTGAAGTGGGCATCCCGGAATCTGATGTTGATGCCGTTCGAAAGCTTAAAACCTTTAATATGAAAATTGATGCCCTAGATGGAAAAACTTATACCGGTGTTTACCATTATCTATATAAAACCGCTGACTCCATGGCCCGTTTGTATAAACTTGAAATAAAGGTGGATAATACAGATGGTCAGATCTTGCCTGATATGTTTGTCAGGGTGAAAATAATCAAAAAACAGGATCCCCAGGGGATTGCAGTCCCCATGTATTCCCTTGTAAACCACAACAAAGATATTGGCGTGTATGTTGAAAAAGACGGTATTGTCCGATTCAGGCCCGTAAGAATTGGATTTCAGGATGGCTGGAAAACTCAAATTCCTGAAGGGCTTGAGCCTGGCGAGAACGTTGTGGTCGTGGGTCACCGTATTATTGAAGATGGAGAACGGGTTAATGTAACAAAAACCATCCGGGATATGGAAGAAATCCTGCAATGATTGTTTCTGACATTGCCATAAAAAACAGAACCAGCGTTCTGGTGCTGGCCCTTATCATCCTGGGCATCGGTATTTATTCATACAAGGCGCTTCCAAGGGAGAGTGAGCCCGATGTCACCATCCCCTATGTATTTGTACAGACGGAATATCGCGGGGTTTCTGCATCTGATATTGAAACCGGTATTACCATAAAGATTGAAAAAAAACTCAAAGGCCTGGACAAGGTAAAAAATATCAGCTCCGTCAGTTCCCAGGGCTTATCCCAGATTAATATTGAATTTTTGCCGGGTACAGATATTGACGAGGTTCTAACCAAGGTCAAGGACAAGGTGGATGAAGCAAAGAACGACCTGCCCTCTGACCTTGAAAATGATCCTTCTGTATTTGAAATGAATATCTCGGAAATGCCTATTGTTATTTACTCTCTGGCTGGAACATGCGGCCCGAGAATGCTGAAAGCCATTGCTGATGATCTTAAGGATGATATAGAGGCCGTACCCGGGGTTCTGGAAGCTGAAGTGACGGGCGGCCAGGAAAGGGAAATCAGGATAGAGGTTGATCCGGATAAGCTGGCCTATTACAGGATTCCCATTACATCGCTGCAGCAGGCTGTTGTCAGTGAGAACCAGAACACATCCGGCGGAGCCATCACCCTTGGAGACGGCAGATATCAGCTTAAAGTTCCCGGAGAATTTGAAACCCCGGAAGAAATACTCTCCCTTGTTGTTGCCACCCATACGGGCAACCCCATTTATCTGAAGGATGTGGCAACAGTTGTCGACGGCATCAAGGAAGAGACCTCAAGATCCCGGCTGAATGGTGTTGACTCTGTTAATATATCTGTAAAGAAAAGAGTCGGCGAAAATATTATTTTTATTTCCGACAAAATTGACCTTATCATAAAAGAGGCAGAAAAGAGTTTCCCGAAAAACACCACCATTACCAAACTGATGAACAAATCAAAGGATATCAGGCTCATGGTGGCTGACCTTGAAAACAATATTCTTTCAGGGCTCATTCTTGTGGTGGCTATTCTGTTTGTCGCCCTGGGATTCAGGAATGCATTATTGGTAGGACTTGCCATACCCTTTTCCATGTTTCTGTCTTTTGCCATACTCCACGCCATGGGATATACCCTGAACATGATTGTTCTGTTCTCTTTAACCCTGGCCCTGGGGATGCTGGTGGACAATGCCATTGTTATCATTGAAAACACGTATCGATATATGCAGCAGGGTGTTCCAAGAGTGGAAGCCGCCATGAAAGCCACAGGTGAGGTGGCCTGGCCCGTGATCGGCTCCACCCTCACGACGCTGGCCGCTTTTTTCCCCTTGATTTTCTGGCCGGGTATCATGGGTGAGTTCATGAAATATCTTCCAATTACCCTTATTGTTACCTTGTCTTCGTCTCTCTTTGTGGCCCTTGTGATTAATCCTGCCATGTGTGCTTTTTTTATGAAGGCAAAAACAAAAATTAATGGGGAAATACTTACAGCAAAAGAGATCGAGGCCCAGGGTGAAAAACCCATTGAAATAAAGGGACCCTTATTAAAGCTTTATTCAAAATTGTTAAACAAAGCCCTTGACCATAAATTCACCGTGTTGATCGGATCTTTTGCTGTGTTGGTGATTCTTATCCAGGTCTGGTTTTTAAAAATCGGCATTGAAAAACCCCTTGAATTTTTTCCGCCCATTGATCCTGGATCAGCCTATATTAATATTGATCCCCCTGAAGGCGCAGATCTTGATTATATTGACAGAACCATGAAAAGAGTCGAAATAGCCATTACAGGAAACAAAACCTCTGACTATGCGGATGCCATGAAATTTCAGGAGCATGAAAATTCAGATGGCACAAAATTCATGGCCCCGGGCAATATCAATAATATTGAACACATCTATACCAAGGTGGTTCAAAATGCCAGTGGATCTATTTTTGACAACAACCTTCCCAACCATATCGGTATCCAGTTTATTGAGTTTGAACACAGAAAATCCTCCACCAAAGACGATCTGGAAGAATTAAGAAACCGGGTAAAGCATATTGCCGGGGTAAAGATCACGGTGGATCAGCAGCAGGAAGGCCCTCCCACAGGCCCTCCCATCAATATTGAGATTTCAGGGGATAATTTTGAAATTTTGAGCAAAATCGCTGAAAAAATAATAAAAGGGGTTGAGAATATTCCCCATGTAAAAGACGTCCGGGATGATTACCAGGGAGGACTTCCCAGTGTACAGGTTAAAAT
Source organism: uncultured Pseudomonadota bacterium (assembly GCA_937880875.1). Taxonomy (GTDB): domain Bacteria; phylum Desulfobacterota; class Desulfobacteria; order Desulfobacterales; family Desulfobacteraceae; genus Desulfobacula. Next base: position 1,081 of record CALGRI010000188.1, on the reverse strand, counting down.
TGACCGCCAGAAAACAGCCCTGTTTGGCCTGACCACCAGCGCCATTGGTAATGCATTAAAAACAGCCTATAACGGGCTTGATGTCTCAACCTATTATGAAGGGGATGAAGATTATGATATTGTAGTAAAGCTTGCTGCATCCGACCGGCAGGTGGCAGATGTCCTTCATAAACTCATGATCCCAACTCCCACTGGACAAATTGTTCCCCTGAGCACTCTTGCCAGTATCGAATACGAGGGAACCATTGGGGATATTGTCCGAAAGAACCATGAGCGTGTCGTCACGATCAAGGCAAATGTGGATCAAACCAAAACCACTGGAACTATTGCCAGGATGCAGGCCCAGGACCTGCTCAAGGAGTTTGAGCTGCCAACGGGTTATAAATACAAATTTACGGGTGAAGACGAAAGCCAGAAAGAATCAGAAGAATTTTTATCAAAAGCCTTTCTCATAGCCCTGTTTTTAATTTTTCTCATCCTGGTGACCCTGTTTAACTCCGTCATCCAGCCGGTCATCATCCTCACATCCGTTGTTCTGTCTTTAGGAGGAGCCTTCTGGGGGCTTGCAGTGATTAACTCTCCCTTTGGTATCATCATGACCGGGGTGGGTATCATCTCCCTTGCCGGTGTTGTTGTGAATAATGCCATTGTTCTCATCGATTATACCAATAAGCTTCGGGACAATGGAATGAGCATCCGGGATGCTGTTGTTTCAGCCGGTGCCACCCGGTTGAGGCCGGTTATTTTAACGGCCGTTACAACCATCCTGGGTCTTTTGCCCATGGTCACGGGCATCAGCTATGATTTTCATGTCATGGCATTTTCAATGGCCAGTGAATCCAGCCAATGGTGGAGATCCATGGCAATTGTGGTAATTTTCGGGCTGATGATTGCAACGATATTGACCCTGGTTGTTGTTCCAACACTTTATGCCTTGATTGAAAATAGCAAACTTAAGATAGCAGCCAATTACAGCAAAACCAGAGCTTTTTTTCTGGGGTCAGGCCATCACGATCCAGCTTGATCTCTAAAAAGTCAATTCACTGAAACAAGATCAAAGATAACGCTTCCAATAAAAACT
>CALGRI010000187.1 GCA_937880875.1 uncultured Pseudomonadota bacterium | reverse complement strand
ATGACGGACAAAACCCCAGCGCATCTTTTAAAGATCGTGGTATGGCAAGTGCCATGTCCAGTATCAAATATCTCATCGATAAACACCTTGTATCAGATGTCATCGCAATCTGCGCCTCCACTGGGGATACCTCGGCTGCAGCCGCTCTCTATGCATCTTATCTGGGATCTTCAATAAAATCTGCTGTTCTTTTGCCCCATAAAAAGGTAACGAGTCAACAACTTTCGCAACCCCTGGGAAGCGGGGCACAGGTATTTGAAATTCCCGGTGTTTTTGATGACTGCATGAAAATCGTAGAGCACTTATCAACAAAATATTCGGTTGTGCTCTTAAATTCAAAAAATGCCTGGCGAATTCTTGGTCAGGAATCCTATTCCTATGAAATTGCCCAGGATTTTGACTGGGATATGAAAGACAAAGTTGTTGTTGTCCCCATTGGAAATGCCGGGAATATTTCAGCCATTATGAATGGATTTATTAAATTTTATGAAGCCAATATCATTAATTGTCTGCCAAAAATAATTGGTGTTCAGTCAGAACATGCTGACCCTGTCTATCAATACTATCTTGAACCCGACGAAGCCAAAAGAAAATTTGTACCTGTGGACACAAAACCAAGTGTGGCCCAGGCTGCAATGATAGGCAATCCGGTTTCAATGCCCCGGGTTATACAGATTACAAAAAAATATAATTCCCTTGCCGGCCATCGACAGGTATTCTTTGTTCAAGTAACAGAACAGTCCATCATGGATTGCCAGCTTTTAGCCAATAAAAATGGTCATATTGCATGTACCCAGGGAGGAGAATGCCTAGCAGGGCTTGTGGAGGCATTTAAAAAAAATATTGTTACAAACAGGGAGACTGCCATACTTGATGCAACGGCACATGCCATTAAATTTTCAGAATTTCAAGACCTATATTTTAAATCAGAAATACCTGCAGGCTATAAAATTGATCCTGATTTAAACAACATCAACCAGCCCTGTCTGATACTGCCGGATGATCCAAATATAATCCCATCACAAAAAAAACGACTGATAGAAAAAGATTTTCAAAGGTTTGTAAAAAATATTTCCGATAAAATTGCTGAAAGGTTGAATTTAAAAGAGTCTTGATAATTTATGAAAAAACAAATTTTTTTTAAAATATTCATTTTCACCGTTTTATCCATCTATATTGTTGCTGTGTCCCCCTTTTTGTCCCATACTGAAGCCAAAACTAAGGGGGTTAAGACTTCTTACAAACGATATTCATTTTTTAAATATAAAAATGAGGAGTTCCTCTGTGAACCTTATATTGTCAAAAAAGATGACTGGCTATATAAAATTTTTCGAAAAAAGGGGGAGATCTCAAAAAAAAATTTCCCACATTTCCTAATCATCTTTAAAGAAATCAATCCAAAAATCAGCAACATTGATGCGATTGAGCCGGGCGCCCAAATCCTTATTCCGTTAAAAAAAGTAAACAAAGAAGACTATGAGCAAACCACGCCGGGTAATATTGATGTCCCTATCATCGAATTTTCAACCCTGCCGGACAACCTGAATCTGGCGCCATTTATAAAAAAACACAAGATTAAAAAAGGGGAGACTGTTTACAGCCTGATTGATAAGGATTTTTTAACAAAAGGGGGCGATATATCAAAGGAAGGACTAACGATTTTACAACGGATCAATCCTAATATAAAAAATATCAATATTATTTATGACGGTGCTGATATTTACCTGCCTGACCCTTCGATAAAAACACAACCGTGGTTTAAATCTTTTGTCTCAGGGAAAGCCACACAAAATCAAACTGAAATAAAAGAGCAGGATAAAAAACAATTAAAATTAGAAGCCTACAAACTGGTACAATTAAAAAAATACTCTTCACTTATTGGCGGGACCCTATTAAGCCGCGGCAAAATATATTTTCCGGGGGAAAACAATTCAAGCCAGGTTATTGATTTATCATCAACCCCTGTTATTGATAACAAAGACGGTTCCAAAATACTTATTCTCTCGGACGGCAATGTGAGTGATGCCCTGTTAAAAAATATACAAGCTCATTGGACGGATCTAAAAACTCAATTAATATCAGACATCGTTGATAAACCAGGAAATGCCGATGAAAATAAATCACTGAAAAAAAGCAATAGTATCCCTGAATATAAAAAAATTATTGAAACACTTCTTTGGCAAACAAATTATGATTATATCCCAGATGCGAAAATACCGTTTATGCTCGATAATATTCTTCTTGAGGCATCCTTCGGACGAGTTATCAGAAAAGATAAGACAGACCTGCTGATTAATTTTGGAATCGTTTATGGATCTGCTTTAGAAATACTTGAAAAACAAAAGTTTGAAATTATTTCCATATTCCCTGAATTGACTCCACTTGAAATGGCTGAAAAATTATTCTCACATCTTGGATATGCCACATGGAAGAACCCATCTTTCCCTAGTGAAAAAACAATTAAAAGCATAAATGGGCTTTATGTCACTAAAGGACAGGATAAATTATTTATTCCTGTTAAACCATTAAACCTATATGCTTTAGATTATCTCAAAAAAGAGGGGATAAAAATTTTATCCATAAAAAAAAATACCCCAACTCAATAAAGGGAATATCCATATGAAAAATCTATTTTGCCTATTATTTGTATTTTTTTTTCTGATATCCTGTGCGTCTAAAAATATAAATATGGAAAACAAAAAAGAGACTGCCATTGCAATCCAACGGGTTGGTGAAGAATACTATAATGCTGGGGATTATACTGCTGCTTTAAAGAATCTTCTTGATGCTTATAAAACCATACCTAATGATCCCTATCTTCATAATAGTCTGGGGCTGGTTTATATGGCAAAAGATAGATACAACCTTGCCGAAAATCATTTTAAAAAGGCATTAGAACTTAAAGCGGACTATGTTCACGCAAAAAATAATCTTGGGGCGGCATATCTTAGGCAGGAAAAATGGGATCTCGCAATTGATTGTTTCAAATCGGTTTCCGAGAATCTTTTATATGCGACTCCGGAAATACCCTTATCAAATCTTGGATGGGTATATTTTCACCAGAAAATGTATAAAAAATCTAAAGTATATTTTAAAAAATCTCTAGAAATCAGACCTGATTTTTTATTTTCCATTCATGGGATTGCATCAATTTACATTGAGACCGGGTACCTTGCCCAAGCCATTGATTTTCTCCATCAGGCCCTTAAAAAAAATCCCGACGCTGCCATTCTTCATTCTGACCTTGCAAAAGTGTATGAAGCGTTAAAACAGTTTGATAATGCAAAAAATTCCTGGAACATTGTACTTAAATTAGAACCTGAAACATCCCCCCTTGCAAGGGAAGCACAAAAAAGGCTTTTTGAACTCAATTAATCTGCTGTTGTAAATGTATTAGTTTTCTGTTCCAACTGTACAATCGATGGGGTCAGGAATATTAAGAGTTCAGTTCTTTTATTTTTGTTGAGATCTGTTCTAAAAAGCCTTCCCAAAATAGGAATTCCGGAAAGAATCGGAGTCCCAGAGCTGTCATCACGATCTGTTGTTTTTATGATACCACCAATAACGATGGTATCGTTATTATTCACTAACAGCTCCGTATTGGCCTCATTGGTTGAAAGGGCGGGAATCCCGCCGGTAATAGAGTCAATATCATTTTTTGTCAAATAGATTTTCAGTACGATTCTTTTATCCGATGTAACATGGGGAGTTACTTCCAGCAGCAAATCAATAGCTTTAAATTTAACAGATGATCCCCCTGCATCGTCCCGTTCAAGGTATGGATATTCAAGCCCCTGTTTTATTCTTGCTTTTTTATTGTCCAGTGCAAGGATTCGTGGTGAAGACATAACCTTTAGATCACCTTTTGATTCCGAGGCAGCTATTTGTGCATTCATACTTAAAAAATTGGATCCCAAAATTCTATAAAAATTAAATGAGCCTGCAGTGACAGGTGCTGCAATCGGATTATTTAAAGCGAGGGTGAAGTCCTGGGATCTTCCTGTGTATTCAGTTTGACTATTTTCAAAACTTAAACCCAGCCCAAGCTCTCTTGAAAAATCCTTTGAAACCTCCACCACTTTTGCCTCGATCATGATTTGCGGAGTGACTTTATCCAACTCGTAAATAATTTCTTTGGCCTTATCAATGACTTCCTGGGTATCAGTTAGAATGATGGTATTGGTTCGTCCATCTACACTTATCTTGCCTTCATATTTTACTCCTGATTCAATTAAATGCACTTCTTTTTTTGTGCCTTTCCTTTCTAACTGGCCGGTAAGTATTGGAATTATATGCTCTGCCATAGCTGATGCATCGGCATAGTTTATAGGTAAATACACTGTGATTAGCGGCTTTAATTTTCTTCTCTGCTCCAATGATTCTACTCTTGCGGCAATGGCTGCTTGTTTCGCCAATTCTTCCTCCTTAATTGTTTCCAGGGTTGCAATCCGAATGACATCCCCTTCTTGTTTCTGACCCAGTTTATTCATTGTGAGTATAAGGTCAAGCACCTGATCCCAGGGAAGCGCATTCTGAAATGTTAAGGTCACTTTGCCCTCAACGTCGTCATCAATGGCGAAATTAGCGCCTGCGACACTTCTTAAAATTCTGAAGACATTTTTAATATCTGTTTTATAAAAATCCAGTTGTATTTTTTCGCCAGTATACTTTTTTTCGACTCCGTAAATCTGATCTTCCCAAGTCATCTCTTGATCGAAGATTGTTTGTGATTCTTCAGTCGGATCGTCATCCTGACTCTCACCCACTTGTGTTCCGCTGGTTACTTTTTTATTTGCTTTACCGAATACGGGTGGCTCTACGGAAGACGGCTCGAAAAACAGTGAAATAATATTTTGAGTCTGAACAATCCGGTAGGGTACTTGATCCCTTATTTTTATCTCAATTTTCGAATTCTTTTTTTCCCCCGGAACCTGAATCGGCATTAACTGTTCAACCGCAGATTTGAAATATTGAGTTAAAAGTGGACGTTTATGATACTCCGGGATTATTGTATTATAAAGATTCAAATATAGTTTGTTACTACTTGCCGGTGTGATGTCATATTTTACAGGATAGTCAGTTTGAACAACTATGTCGGATTTCCCATCCGCCATAGTATTAAATTCAATATGGGTCATTTTTGCTGTTCGATCAGGAATAATAATGGTTTCTTCCGGTACCACGCTTTCCTGTGAATTTTTATCCGTCTTAATTGCTATAGGTTCAGGCATGTTATTTACAATAGTTTGATTTTCCTCAATGTCTCCAAAGAGCCTTACCATTAAAATACTGCCATTTTCAGTCACTTCATAGTTAAGATCTTCTTTTAACAAGATTTCAACTTTTGCAATTGTCCTCTCTTCATCCACATAGGTTACTGTCAGATCACCAATGCTGTTGTTTTCCGGGACAGCCATCTTAAAATCTTCAGCAATTCCGGTTTCCGGGAAATAAATAGCAATGCCAAAAGGAAAGGATTGTTTTATGGATGTATAGGCTAATTTTTGATTCCCTCGAATTTTAATCTCAATGGGGTATTTCTCCAATTCAACACTGACAGCACTTATCTGCCGATCCCCCTGAATAATTGCACTTTTATCTGATATTTCCGAACCGGTCTGTATTTGTTCAGCTGTTTTAACAGGTTGGACTTTGGGGTCAATGCACCCGGCAACAATGAACACAGCCAAAAAAAAGCCAAGTATTTTATTAATCGTATTCATTCTTGTTTTCATCTGGAGAAAAAGCATATTATTCCTCATTATCAATTTTATGAAGTTTTATTTCCTGAACATGCTCTTTGAGCATTCCTTTATAATCCTTAACCAGCTCCTTGATCACGATACTGCTATCTTTAATTTCAGAGACTTTTCCCTGATTTTTTCCGATATAAGTACCGATACCCACCTCGTAACCTTTGCCACTGGCTTCCTCTACCATTGCAATCTGTCTTTTTTCCATAATAATGACAGCAACCAGACGAATTTGGTTTAAGTCAATCTTTTCAAGGGGGGTTAGAATTCTTTTTGGCCCCTCCTCAACAATTATGGGCCGGCTTTCTTCTGGATTCTCCTGAATCAGTGGGTTAAACGGATCAATTTTGCCTTGGGAATCATACCGTTCTTTCTCTTGCTTATCCCCTTTTTGCTCTGAAACCTGCAAAATGTTTTCTACGACTGTAATATCATTGTTTTTTGGATTTAATTCATCCTTTTTAAATTTATTTTGAACAAGGGGTTGGGAGGATATTTTACCGGAAATTACACTGGGTGCTGATTTCTTTTCTACAGATGACTGATCATCACATGAAAATATCAAAAAGATAAAACCCAATGCAAGTGTTAATAAAATTATTTTTGACTTAGATATCATTGTGAATTCTTTTTTTTATCTATTACTATTTCTTTTTTGTTTTTAATTTATCTTTATCTGTTGCTTCTTTTTTTTCAACAAACATATAGGTAACTGCCTGGCAGCTCATTTCTAATATTTCACCACCTTTTCTGCTTTTAACATCAACATTATTGATATTCACAATCCTGTTAAGTCTTGTAATTTGAAATAAAAAATCGGTAATCTGATGATATCGACCTTCAACCTTTATGGAAACAGGAATTTCGTTAAAAAACTCCTTATTGACTTCGGTAGCAGGTTGAAAAAGGTGAAATTCAAGCCCTGCGTCACTTCCTGCTTTGGAGATGCCTGTCAATAATGATGGAAGTTCGCGTTTATCTGGAAGGGCTTTCATTGCCAGATAAAATTCCTCATTTTTTTGAGTCATTAATCTTTCATATTTCAAAATTTCAGAAGCTCTTTTCTTATACGTTGAAAGCACGTCAAGCTGACTTTGATAATTATTTTGTGCTTTTTTTAATTCATCATACTTTGGCATAAACACAAAATAATAATAAGCTCCGCCGACGACAGCAAAGGTTACAAAACAAATAAGTAGCCGCTGTACTTTTGTAAGTGCACCCACTTTTTCAAAAAGGACATTCAGCTTTGATTTTATTTCATTAATTTTGCTTTTTCCCTTGCCCATTTTGCCCTTATTTTGAATTCTCCTGTTTCTCTTCTTCTGATTTTTTTTTGCTACAAAGCAATTCAAATGATTTTAAAATAACACCATCTTTAAAATTTTTTATTTTTGCTGTTTTCAAATCAATTTTGTTAAAAAATGAAGATTTTTCAAGTTTTTCCATGAACTCGGCAATTGTTGGATTATCAAATGCAATCCCCTTGATCATAACACTATTTTCATTTGTTTGAAAACTTTCAAGCCACATTCGCTCGGGAACAATAAGATCAGTCATACCATCAAATAAAATTAATTGTTCTCTCCTCTGTTTTTTCAACGAAGATACAATTTCAAGCTTTTCTTCAAGAACTTTCAAATCTTTTTTAATCCTGGCTACCCGGTCGGCCTTTTCTTTATATTGTGAAATCTGAAAATTTACCTGCTTTGTTTTTTCTGTTATAATCAAAAGTTGTTTGTTCATGACCGATGTATACCAGAAAAGTGCTACAATGGTTAAAATAATCAACAAAAAAAAGATGGATATCTGTCTTCTGATATTCTCTTTTTTTCTGGCAACTCTAAATGGTAAAAGATTAATTCTTATCATTTGTCATCTACTCTTCTTAACGCAAGCCCTATGGCTATCGGTGCCAGGGGGCCTGTCTTGGTTATAAAAGAGTCTGGAAATTTCTTTTTGTCTACAATCAGGGCTTCAAAGGGATTAATGATTGATATATCTGCATCCAGCTCAGATAAAAGACTA
>CALGRI010000186.1 GCA_937880875.1 uncultured Pseudomonadota bacterium | reverse complement strand
CAGGACTTCAATAAAACCGATAAAATAAAAGAAGCCATTGCACAAATGCTGATTTAACAATAATATTTTAATTGTTTGTTGGCATACACCCTTTAAAACAGATGCAGATGGTTTTTTATGCCAATGCAATGATTGCCCGGCATGATCCTGAAAAGCTTGCCCATATCATTCAAGAAATCATTCACCAAGCTTAAATGACCGTCTTTCAATTTATTTTCACCTGACTGCTTAAACAATCCCTTTGGGCATGGGCGGGATTTTTTCCCCGGCAAGCACATATCCGCCGTCAAGCCTTAAGACACTTCCCGTCATGTAGGGGGCATCTTTGATCAGAAACAAACAGGCCTTAACCACATCCTCTATGGTTCCTGTACGTTTCAACAGGGTATGATCAATCAAAGATAGTTTTTCCTCTTTAGTTAGAACCTGACTCCATCCCCGGGTATCTTTTGCATGCCGGGTATCAAACATACCCAGCATAATTTCATTGACCCGGATATGGGGCGCACCCAGACGTGCCCAGGTTTCAGTAAGGCTTGAAATGCCTCGATTGGCAGCAGCATACCCATCATTAAAGACGAGTGCAGCAGGGCCTGATCGCCCTACAATACCTGCGATGGAAGATATATTGATGACCACGGCTTCCCTGGCTTTTTTCAGCAGAGGAAACACAGAAGAAAACACCCATTGTTTTGCCTTTAACGTGGTTTCGATTTCAAGATCCCATTGATCTTCAACATATTCACCATGAACAGTGGGCCAGCCGCCGCGTTCAATATTATTAATAAGGATATCCAGACAACCATATTTTTCTTTAATGGACAAAGCAAGCCTTTCAATATCTTTAATACTGCACAAATCAGCTGTGATGATGGTGTGCTCGGCTCTGGATGCCAAAAAATCTTTTTCCATTTTTTCAAAGGACTCTTCCCAGTCATGGCGAGTTAAAACAAGTTTTGCGCCTTCATTGGAAAGGGCAATACCAATTCCTTTACCGATTCCTTTCACTGCCCCCAGAACCAGGGCAACTTTTCCTTTAACCTGCATGAAAGCTATTCTCCAAATATAATGTTTACACCAAACAGCACACGGCAGCAATCGTTAAAGCAGTCATTTTCAGCGCTGCAGTTAAACTTCATTAAATTTTCGGGATTAACCGGTATCATATCTTATGTCATTATTTTTCATTCACCATTCACCATTCACCATTCACCATTCACCATTCACCATTCACCATTCACCATTCA
>CALGRI010000185.1 GCA_937880875.1 uncultured Pseudomonadota bacterium | reverse complement strand
TCACCGGAAAAAATCATCGAAATTATCAAAGCAATGATATAGGAGCATATAATGGGAAAAGCATTTTCAAAGCCAAAAGCCCTCAGCGACACTATGACGCATTACTGCCCGGGCTGCACCCACGGCATTGTACACAGGCTTGTTGCAGAAGTCATAGACGAACTGGGTATCCAGGGAAGAACCGTTGGTATAGCCCCTGTGGGTTGCGCTGTCCTGGCATATAATTATTTTAATTGTGATTTTCAGGAAGCTGCCCATGGAAGAGCACCTGCAATGGCCACAGGCATTAAAAGAGTCCGGCCGGACCTGATTGTATTTACCTACCAGGGAGACGGGGATCTTGCCAGTATCGGCATGGGAGAAATAATCCATGCAGCCAACCGGGGAGAAAAATTTACCACAATCTTTATAAACAATGCTATCTACGGCATGACAGGCGGACAGATGGCCCCCACCACCATGCCGGGCCAGCGGGCATCCACGGCACCCCTGGGAAGAGACACAGACCAGACCGGAATGCCCATCAGAATGGCAAACCTCTTAAGTCAACTGGTAACACCGAGTTATATTACAAGGCAGGCGGTTCTTAAACCCCAGCAGATCAACAAAACCAAAAAAGCCATTAAAAAAGCCTTTGAATATCAGGTGGAAGGGAAATGTTTCAGTCTTGTGGAAGTGATTTCCACCTGCCCGACCAATTGGGGACTTACCCCCCTTGATTCGTTGAAATGGGCTGAAGAAAACCTTTTGCCCTATTATGAACTGGGTGATTTTAAAACCCCTGAATAGAATACAAAATTTTAACACTATAGTTGTTTTTGGAGAAACCAATGCAAACAGAAATAAAATTTGCAGGATTTGGAGGCCAGGGAATCTTATTGAGCGCCAAACTTCTGGCCTATGCAGCAATGAAACAAGGTTCCTTTGTTGCCTGGGTACCATCCTATGGGCCGGAAATGCGTGGAGGAACGGCCTATTGCACCGTTGTCATCAGTGACAAGCTCATAGGCTCTCCCATCATTAAAAATCCCACCCATCTTGTGGCAATGAACCTGCCCTCCCTGGAAAAATTTGTAGATGATGTCAAACCCGGGGGCATTGTATTCATAAATAGTTCCCTGATTCCTGTTAGAAGTGATCGAAAGGATATTATACAGCTTGTGGTACCCATCAATGAGATTGCCATAAAAGCCGGCAATATCAGGGCTTCCAATATTGTTGCTCTGGCCGCCTTTGCCGCAAAAAGCAAACTGGTTGACCTGGACCTGTTAAAAGACTGTATAAAAGAAGAATTTGCAGCCAAGGCTAAAATTATTCCGCTGAATATGAAAGCCTTTGATG
>CALGRI010000184.1 GCA_937880875.1 uncultured Pseudomonadota bacterium | reverse complement strand
ATCATTCCACCCCCTGGATATTTTGAACGAATCAGAAAAATATGTACAGACAATGATGTCCTTTTTATTGCTGATGAGGTTATCAACGGGTTTGGAAGGACCGGAAAAATGTTTGGAATAGAACACTGGAAAGGGGTTGTTCCCGACATCATGACCATGGCAAAGGGCATTACCAGTGGATACGTCCAGTTAGGCGCAGTTGCCCTTTCCGGCGACATATTTGATACCCTGAAACAAAGGGAACGATTTTTCCACGGATTTACCTATAGTGGCCACCCCCTGGCCTGTGCAGTTGGACTTAAAAACCTTGAAATCGTTGAAAATGAAGGTCTTGTTGCCAACTCGGATCGAATGGGCAGGCTTCTGAAAGAAAAAATCCAGGCCCTTGACAGTGATGTGATTGGTGATGTAAGGGGCATAGGTCTTATGGTCGGGGTGGAACTGGTTAAAAACAAAGAGACCAGAGAAAAACATGATCCCCCTCTTGCGCCTTTAGTTGTTGAAGCTGCCTATGAACTAGGCCTGATAACAAGACCGCTTGTCGGAGATATTTTACAATTTTCACCGCCCATGGTGATTACAGAATCTGAAATCAATGATATTGTAAAAATTTTGGGAGAGGCGATTACTCAAGCTTTAAAAACAAGGGCATAGAGCCTTTTAATGTAGATACATATTTCTTTTTACTTTTAAAAAAGGAGAAACCATGGCCCAGTATTTTAGTCGTATGGGTGACGGGTCACCCATTTCAATGACAAAAGATGAAATTATGGCAGACCTGATAAAGGGAAGCGAGGATGCTGCCGACCGTGCTAAGGTGCCGCCCCTGTCCCAGGAGGAGTATAAACATCTCCTGGATATATTCTGTGCTCGTCAGAAATTCATGAGCGTGGAAGCGGGAAAGGAAGTGATTTTAACCTATGATGCAAGCACGCTGAAAATAAGGCGTGTCGGGATCAATGTCAATCGGATTCAGGCCCTTCAGATCTATGAAAAACTGATGGGTGCCGATACCATGGAGCTGGCCTTTGTGGACTATAGTTACAAACCCGTAAAGCGCGTCGCAACGGTTGAGCAGCCTGTCCTTGAACAGGCCCTGCTGGACACCCATATCCCTTTGTTTTATGGTGCCCAACCCAATCTTGGTCTTTACAGCCAACCGGATGGTCCTTTTCCAAATCCCATGGAACTGATGCCCATGGGAAAAATCAAGGAAGCCCAGGAATCCTATGAAGCATCTGTTAAAGATCTGGTCAATGATATTGTATTTGTAGCAAGTCTCATGTATGAGTCTGGTGCGGATGGTATCAACCTGGATACGGCAGGCGCTGCCGGTGATGCTGATTTTCTGGCCTCTTTGCTGGCCACTGAAAAACTGCGGGCCAAGTATCCTGACATGTGCATAGAACTTGGCACGGCAGGTGAATTTGTCCTGGGCATGCACAGCGAGCTGGAATATAAAGGTCATCGCCTGGCAGGCATGTATCCCCATGACCAGTTAAAGATGGCAGAACTTGCCGGAGCTACTATTTTCGGCCCCGTGGCCAATACCAAGACCAGCAAGTCATCGGCATGGAACGTTGCCCGCACCATTACCTTTATGAAACCCTGCGGAGAGATTGCCAATATCCCGATCCATCCCAATATGGGTATGGGTGTCGGCGGGGTAACCATGACGGATCATCCACCCGTTGATATTGTATCACGAGCATCCAAGGCCATGGTGGAGATCTGCCGCCTGGACGGATTGTAGGTTGGCGTCGGCGATCCATTTGGAATGGCAATAACACATGCACAAGCCTCTGGAATGGGCGGAATGCGGGGAGCCGGAGATCTGGTTGCCCGGATGCAAATGTCCAAAGGCATGAGAATTGAAGAAGCAAAAGCATATGTTGCCAAAAAACTGTCGGTCGGTATTGAAGATCTTACTGATCCTTTTATTATGAACGAAGTGCGGACTGATCTGGGGATCGGTGTTATGACACCCCTGCCAGGTTCCCCCAAAGGGATTGAAGCCAAGTTCAACATCGCACGAGTGCTGGATATTGATATCAGTTGTGTTAAACGATTTATAAAAAGGACGTCATAACGCTTTAAAGACATTCATTTGGTTTGCGGGGAGTGGATCGCCATGAGATCACATGGACTCTAAATCCATGTAGCCGGGTGCAACTCCCGGGCTTCCCGCCATTTTCCCGGATTATACACTTTAATAAACGAACAAATTATGATAAAAGAGGCCATTTTAAGATAGACACAACTAACGGATATTAACCAGGACAATTCAAAAGCCTCTAAGTTGACGTAAAAAAAAATGAAAAAAACTGATTTAAAAGGCAAGACGGCCCCGCAGATTTCAGATGACCCGGCCAATAAAAAGGATCGGGTCATTGTTCCTGTGGACATAAGGTTTTCAGACACAGATGCCAATGGCCATGTGTTTTTTGGAAATTATTTTACTTTGTTTGACACGGCATTTTTAAAATACCTGAAGATTAGAGGGTACTCTTTTAACCGGTTTCTTCAAAACAATCTTAATTTTTATTACGTAGAAGCAAAAAGCGAGTTTAAATCCCAGGTTAAATTCGATGATGAGTTATGTATAAAAGTTTATGTTGATCATCTGGGTAAAACCAGTTTTACCGTTCAATTTGAAGCCATGAATAAAACAAGCGGCAGCCTTGCGGCCCTTGGGCATATTGTGGCTGTGGTGGTGGACCTGAAAACGGAAAAACCATCCCCTCTCCCCGTTGAATTGATTAAAGCATTACGTTAGGACATCTTGGTTTATGAAAAAGGATAAATTCACCCATTGGGCAATTCTGCAAAAAGCCCTGGACAAAGAAAGCTTGTCACGGCAGGAGATTGCCTGCCTTTTAGAGTCCAGCCCGGGGCAGGAAACCGATTCCCTCTTTAAAACGGCAAGACAATTAAGAAAAAACTATTTTGACAATAAGATTTTTCTTTACGGCTTTGTTTATAACAGCACCCATTGCAGAAATAATTGCCAATTCTGCTATTATCGAAAAGACAATACAACATCTTTGCGTTACAGCAAATCCCGGACAGAAATTCTGGATATTTCCTGTAAGCTTGCAGAATCAG
>CALGRI010000183.1 GCA_937880875.1 uncultured Pseudomonadota bacterium | reverse complement strand
AAGAGTGGGACATTGGAGCGCTTCTGCTGCAATGACCTTTACGCGGGGAAATTTTCGCTTCAGGTAATACCCAGCACCCAGGGTGCCTCCTGAACCAGATGAGGATACATACCCTGCAAATCTTTTGCCTGAAGTCAGGTATTGTTCCAAAAGTGTTTCAATGGCAGTTCCCGTCACTGTATAATGCCACAGGGGGTTGCCCATTTCATCAAACTGGTTGAATATTCTTAAATCTTCTCCAGAATTTCTAAGTTCCCAGCATTTGTCAAAAATCTCTTTAACATTGGATTCGCAGCCAGGGGTTGCAATGACCTGGCCTGCAATTTTACTCAGCCATTCAAAACGTTCCTTTGACATCTCCTGGGGCAGAATGGCAATGGCATTGCTTGCCAGAAGAGAAGAGATATAGGCACCGCCCCGGCAGTAATTTCCAGTGGATGGCCATACAGCCTTTGTTTTCTGGGGATCAAACTGGCCTGTTACAAGTGCCGGAGCAAGGCAGCCATATGTTGCACCAACCTTGTGGGCACCCGTGGGAAACCAGCGGCCGGCCAGCATTATAATATTGGCCCGGCAGCCAGTGAGTTCAGGCGGCAGAACAAAGTGGTTTACACCACCAAACAGTCCTCCTTTGTCCCTGGGCTCATTGTTCCAGGTGATTCTATAGAGGTTTGCCGAATGCAGGTCCCACAGCCCAATGGTTTTGAGCCGGTCTTTTATCTTTTCCGGAACAATTTCCGGATTTTTCATCATGGCAAAGGTGGGCAGGGTAATCCCCTTTTCCCGGCAATAGGCAATGTTTTTTTCAAGTGTAGTGGAATTAATAGTTAAATCAATCACAGGTTTTCCTTTTTTATAAAATATCATCAACTGAGTGGATCAAGGTCTGGGGCATTTCTATGCCCAGACTTGCCGATGCACTGTCTTTTAAGCCGTTCCCCGTGGTCAAAACCACAATTAAAGCATCCGGGTCAAGCCTTGGCGCGGCCTTTAAAAAGCCTGCAAATGCTGCAGCACCAGCAGGTTCGGTAAAAAGGCCCGTGGTTCTGGAAAGGCGCGCCTGGGCCTGGATGATCTGGTCATCTGATACCCTCATTACCTCTCCATTATATTGTTTTATCTGGGCCAGGGCATGTATCCCGTTTCGCGGCACATCAACGCAGATGGAATCAGCAATAGTCGTTGTGGGAATGTTTTCAAATTTACCCGTTGTATATGCCCGAAAAAGGGCATCTGAGGTTTTGGCCTGAACTGCAACTATCCTGGGTATATCCTGGATAAGCCCCAGTTGTTTCAGGTCTCTGAAACCCTTGTATACACCGGCAAGGATGCAGCCGTCTCCTGCTGATACAAAAACCATGTCAGGTGCCCTGTTGAGTTCAAATTTGTTGAGCTCAGATTTTTTAAGCCTGGATTTATTGAGCTTTGATCCATTGAGAAAGGCCTGGCCAAGCTGCTTGAACAATTCCAGGGACACTGTTTTTTTGCCTTCAATGGTCATGGGATTATAGGCAGTATTGCGATTCATACCGCCTTTTTTTTGTGAATAGGCAAGGGAAATATCATAGGCCATATCATAACTGCCATCAACCTGAAAAACCTTGGCCCCGTATTGAAGCGCCTGGACAAGTTTTGCTTTCGGGGCTGTCTTTGGCAGAAACAGGGTGACCCTTTGACCGGCTGCAGCCCCGATCCCGGCCATGGATGAACCTGCATTACCAGTGGAGGCAAGGGCAATATCATTGATATTAAATTTTTTGGCAAAGGCTGAGACCAGAAACGAGGCCCTGTCCTTGAACGAGGATGTGGGATTTGAGCTGTCATCCTTGATAAACAGATTTTTGAACCCTGTTTTCTGCCTCAAATTTGCAGGTTCCCATAAAGGGGTATTGCCCACGGGTGCAGGGGGAAAATATTGGGGTTCCACGGGAAGCAGATCAGAAATCACAAAGGTTTCATCAGCTTTACCCTTTAATTTTACCTCCAGAACTCCTAGAAGGGGCTGGTCTGGTTCCTGATTCTTTGAACAGTCCGGGCATAGGGTCAGTTCCGGTACTATGTTAAAGTTTTTATTGCAGATACTGCAGCAATAGTTAAACTCCATGGTTTTGTCTCCAGGACATTTGTAAATTTATTTTAAAATACCTCCAGAGACGGCAATTGCAATCCCTGGAGGCTGGTTTAACTTTTAATGTCTGGCCTATTTTACGGCATCAAGAAAAGCATTGAGCATCTCTTCGCCTTCAGCACCAAATTTTTCAATAATGAGTTTTTTAACAACGGGTACGGCAACCCTTTTAAATTCTTCTTTTTCAGCAGGGGTCAGGGTGTTGACCTTCATGCTTTTGGACAACTCTGTAAGGCCCCTGTCAGAGGCTTCGATAACCCGTCCCATACCACGACCGGCAACAATTGCAGATTGAGCAGCATAGGCAACAACATTTTTTTCACTGTCAGTAAGGCTGTTCCAGAAATCTGCATTCATGGTCCATACATAGGGAGCAAAAATGTGTCCGGACAGGGTCAGGTATTTCTGGACTTCCTGGAATTTTGCAAAGGCAATGATGGGGATGGGGTTCATCTGGCCGTCGGCAACACCTGTCTGAAGTGCTGTATAAACTTCTGACCAGGAGATGGCAGCAGGCTGTCCGCCCATTGCAGTTATGATGGCTTTATGGGTATCAAGACCCATGGTGCGGATTTTAATGCCAGCCATGTCAGCAGGTGTATGGATTGGCCGTTTGGAGTTGGTCAGGTGAAAGAATCCACCGGAATCGCCAAAACCCAGAACATGAAGTCCGGTTTTTTTATTAATGTCTGCAGCAAGTTTTGCTCCAAATGGTCCGTCAAACACTTCATAGGTTTTGCTGATGTTGGGGAATGCAAATGGGATATCCAGGATTCCGATAAGGGGATAAATCGAAGCAAATCCGCCCACGGAATGGATACCAGCCTGGATAACACCTGCTTTTACCTGCTGAAGCGCATCATTGTCTTTGCCCAACTGTCCGCTGGGGAAGGTCTGAACTATTACAGAACCATTGGTTCCTGCTTCCACAAGGCTCTTAAATACAGTTGCCATGGCACCTGTGGGATTGTCAAAGGGATCATCCTTGTTCAAATGGTGCATTTTGATGGTTTTGGCTGCAATGGCTGTTCCCGTAATGCTTACCACAGCAAAAACAGCCAGCATCAATATGATTGTCAATTGTTTTAAAGCTTTCATCTTAATCCTCCAGAATTTTGGCAACCTTGGCTGCCGTTGGTTTGTTATATCCATGATCACCTGGTATTTTTCCAGCCAGGCCATGGATTATTGATACACAAAATCTACTACATTATCAGTCTTGGGATAAACAGAGTCAGATCATCCCAGAATGCCACTAAAAACAGAACAGCAACCTCCACCACCAGGAACGGGATCAAAGCCATGCTGATCTTTTCGATCTTTTCTCCTGTAACGGACGACATCACAAAAAGGCAGGCACCCACGGGTGGTGTCATCAAGGAGATATTCAATGCAAGAACAATCATTATACCGGCATGAACAGGATCCATTCCAATGGTTAATGTCAAGGGACCAAGAACAGGTGCCAGAATAATTAATGCAGCATTGATATCCATGAACATGCCCACGGCCAGAAGCAGGGACAGGATCAATGCAATGATCACCCTTGGATCACTGGAAAGGAAAAGGAAAAAAGCTGCAATTTTCTGGGGAATCTGCATAAAGGTCATCCACCAGCTTAAAATAGAGGCACTGGCAATGATCAGAAACACGATGCCCGTGATTCTGGCCGTGCGTATCAGCATGTCCACGATATCCTTAAGGGTCAGGGCCCGGTAGATGACCACGCCGATGAACAGTGCATAAAACACGGCAATAGCCGCAGCTTCTGTGGGGGTAACAATACCGAACAGAATTCCGCCAAGGATAATGCCGGGCATGAGAATGGCAAGAAAGCTTGACTTAAATGCCCAGAATATATTCAAAAGACTGAATCTTTCCTCGCTCTTTGGCAGGTTCAATCGTTTCCCCAGAAGAGCTATCACCCCCATGCACAGTACACATATCAAAAGCCCTGGGAGAATGCCTGCGGCAAACAGCCCTGCAATGGAAACCCCCATGAGGGATCCATAGATTACCATGAGGTTTGACGGAGGAATTGTAGGCCCTATAATGGAGCCTGCAACGGTCACGGCACAGGAAAAAGGTCGGGTATATCCTTTCTTGACCATGGCCGGAACCAGGGTATTTCCAAATGCGGCAGTATCAGCCACGGCAGCGCCCGTCATTCCGGCAAATAATACAGATGCCACCATATTGGAATGGGCAAGCCCTCCCCGAAGATGGCCCACCAGGGCATCGGCAAAAGCCGCAAGTTTCAGGGTGATACCAGACCTGTTCATAATCTCCCCGGCCAGGATAAAAAAGGGCATGGCCATGAAGGTAAACAGGTCAAGGCCCTCAAAATAACGTTTGGGAGCCATCATTAGAAAATTTTCTCCCCCTATCTGGACAAGTCCTGCAATGCCTGCTACTCCCAATGTTACACCAATGGGAAGTCCCATTAAGATAAAAAAGAAAAAGATTAAAAGAACAACAATCATTATCATATCCCCTTATTCTGTTGACATGCCGTTGGCAGAGAGTTCTTGCCTTCTGAGCATGGCAGCAAATATTTGAAAGGCGGTCAGTAACGATGAGACCGGAACCGCGGCAAAGGGCACTACCATGGTAATGCCGAAAATGTTTGCATACTGGCCAAGGCCTGCTTCTGCCATGCCCATGCCGTACCAGGCCAGGAAAATAAAAAAACCAAGGCTGACAAGGTCAAGGCTTAACCCAAGAAAGCGGGCTCCTTTTGCCGGTAAAAATCTTTTTACAATATCAAGGCCGATGTGCTCCCTGTAAAAAGCGCCGCATGAGACAGCCAGAAGTGCTGCCCAGATCATGACATACCTGGATAGCTCTTCAGTCCAGGTAAATCCCAGGTTCAGAAAGTACCGTTCAACAACTCCGAACCATATCACCACCACCATAATGCCCACTAGAAGTGCGCACAAACGCTCCACAAACCAGTTCAGTCTATGGGCCACTATATACAGCAGGTTTTTTCTTTTTTCTTCCATTCAAAGTCTCCCTGGCAGGTTTTAAACCCTGTCTTGGATTGTTATTTTTTTAAGGAACAATATGTGTTCCGTGATTTTTAAGAACTGCTGGTACCAGGTTTTCCGGGCTGGTAATGATGACACGTTTCCCGCCTTTGGCAATAAACATCAAAGCTGCCTGGATTTTTGGCAGCATGCTTCCCTTTGCAAACTGGCCCTGGTCAATAAGCTGTTTTGCCTCAAAAATAGTGAGTTGATCCAGGGCTTTCTGGTTTGGTTTGTTAAAATTTATAAATACCTTTTCAACGGAGGTCAGTATGATCATAAGATTGACTGATAGATCTGATGCCAGGAGTGCAGTTGATAAATCCTTGTCTATTACGGCATTGATTCCGGAAATATTCCCATTTTCACCAACAACCACGGGAATGCCCCCGCCTCCGGCTGCAATCACGCAAATGCCCTCTTTGACCATACTTTTTATAGCCTGAATTTCAATAATACGCTTGGGAAGGGGGGATGGCACCACCCTGCGAAATCCTTTACCCTCCACATGTACCATTACCCAGTTCGGGTGTTCTTTTTGAAGGGAGTCCAGCTTTTCTTTGGAGTAAAACAGGCCAATGGGTTTGGTGGGATTTTCAAGAGAGGGATCTTCTGGATCCACTTCCACCATGGTCACTATTGTGGCTGCAGATTTTTTTATGCCCCTTTTCTTAAAGGCATTATACAATGATTCCTGGATCTGGTAGCCAATGGCACCCTGGGTGTCAGCCACACAATTTTTAAGGGGAACAAAATGGAGCTCTCCTGCCTCAAAGGCAAGTTCGGATCGCCTCATGATAAAGCCTACCTGGGGCCCGTTCCCATGGGTAATCACAACATCATATCCAAGCTCCATAAAATCAGCAATATAGCCGATGGTCTCCTGAACGGCCTGGAGCTGATCATCAACTTCCTGATGCTTCTCATCCTTTATAAGGGAATTGCCGCCAATGGCTATGACCACACATTCTGTCATGATGCTTTTGTATCCTTTTTACCGCAAAGGGCTGCATGTGCAGGTGGTTTTATCATCACGCCTGCATACCATTTTTACTTTTGCGCATATTTGTCTACATAGAGCCATGGAATAACAGCATACATGGCTGCGGCCCTTACCAGTTCTTTTTTCCAGGTAATTTCATTGGGTGCATGGGCCTGGTTTTCAGCGCCAGGTCCAAATCCAATACAGGGAATCCCATAACGTCCCATGATGGAGACTCCATTGGTGGAAAAGGTCCATTTGTCCACCACTGGATCTTTGCTGAACAGGGATTTATAGGAGTCCACAAGGGTTTTACAGGCTGCATGTTCCTCGTCAAGGACCCAGCAGGGAAAATAGCATTCCGTGGGGTAGGTCAGTCCTGTGTATGATGGTTTTTTATAATCGTACATGGTCACCTTGCCCCGGGCTTTTTGAACAGAGGGAAGCTGCCGTATCTCCTCCAGGGCATTTTCCCAGGTCTCTCCCTGGGTGAGCCTTCTGTCAACGGAAATAGAGCATCCATCTGCCACAGCACAACGGGATGGAGAGGTATAGAAAATTTCAGATACGGTAAGGGAGCCTTTGCCAAGAAAAGGATCATCTTTCAGGCGAAGATGGAGTTGTGTGAGTTCCATGAGAATGGGGGCCATTTTAAATATGGCATTGTCACCCCTCTCAGGCGCTGACCCGTGGGCGCTTATACCATCCACAGACACTTTGATTTCCATACGGCCTCGCTGGCCCCGGTATATACCAAGGGAGGTGGGTTCCGTGGAAACAACAAATTCAGGCCTGATCTTACTTTCTTCAATAATATACTGCCAGCACAGACCGTCGCAATCCTCTTCCTGGACAGTTCCTGTAACAAGAAGGGTATAATCATTTTCAAGGCCCAGGTCTTTGATGATTTTTCCCGCATACACCATTGAAGCCATGCCCCCTTCCTGGTCACTGCCGCCCCGGCCGTAAATGATTTTATCATCTTCATACCCTTTGTAGGGATCATGCTCCCAGTTCTCAGGATTGCCGACTCCCACGGTATCAATGTGAGCATCCATGGCTATCAGGTGTTTTCCCGTACCGATATATCCAAGTATGTTTCCCATGGGATCGATCTCGACCCTGTCAAATCCCACTGCCTCCATTTCCTGCCTGATTCGCTGCACAAGTTTTTCTTCATCACAGCTCTCACTGGGAATGGCTATCATGTCCCTTAAAAAGGCTGATATCTGTGGTTTATATTCTTCCGCTTTTTCCATTACTTTTTGAAAATCAATGGTCATTGGTATTACTCCGTTAATGTTTCTGATTCATGAAAATTAGTTCTGCATTCAATATTTTTAAGCCTTTTCAGGCTGTTTTGCCAATTTGATCGAATCAATGACTGGACAAGGTCAAGATTTTTTGTTCTCATGGCATCCAGGATGTGACTATGTTCATCCATGGATTGCCTGGCAATGGTATACCCTTCAAAATATGTCACCTCCACCCTGCGGCTTTTTATTTTTAAATCCTGGAGGATATTAATGAGGTGGGGGTTTTGGGAGCGCTGAATATAAACATCATGGAACATGGCATCAGCCCTATATGCCTTTACAGGGTTTTCCTGTTCCAGGGCCTGGCCAAGGGCCGTGTTGGCATCCTGCATTTTTTTGAAATCAGACTTTATAAAATGCTTCATGGCCTGGGCAACAGCAAGCTCTTCAAGATTCCATATGATGGGGTAAATCATCTCAGGCTCTTTGACAGATACCTGGGCAACCCTGGTCCACCTGTTGGCAGAAGATTCTACCAGACCCTTGTCTTCCAGTCGTCTCAAGGCTTCTCGAACGGGAGTCCTGCTTACTCCCATATTTTCAGCAAGCTCTTTGTCTAGAATTTTTTCTCCAGGACGAAGTTCTCCTTCCATAATCCAGGTAAGCAGGGTGTTAAAGACCTCCTCCCGCATACTGAAATGGTTGATGGGATTGCTGTTTATTGGAACTGGCATGGATAAAGCGTTCTCCCTGTTAATAATTTTTGATTATTCCAAATATAATCCAACATATTGGATGTGATATATCACTTTTAAACCTGAAGTCAATGGATCATTTTTTTTATTCCAAATTATTGTGGTAAACTCAAGGATGTTTTAATGGATTGATTCACCCGTGTTTTCCTCCAGTTGGAAGGTATATGCCATATTCCTATGGACAAGATGATTCTGAATACTATATGAGTGGGGTCAGGCTT
This sequence comes from uncultured Pseudomonadota bacterium, assembly GCA_937880875.1. Taxonomy (GTDB): domain Bacteria; phylum Desulfobacterota; class Desulfobacteria; order Desulfobacterales; family Desulfobacteraceae; genus Desulfobacula. The sequence goes on along the minus strand of CALGRI010000183.1, from coordinate 36 downwards.
GCATTATTGTATTTTTTTTGTAGATTTATCGATAAA
>CALGRI010000182.1 GCA_937880875.1 uncultured Pseudomonadota bacterium | reverse complement strand
TCTGCTCGCCGGATGGTCAAGCAGTACATTGAAAAATTTTATTCCAAATGTATGGCGGGTGTTTTAAAGGAATAATAATGTTTCTCCAACCGGCTCTTTTTTAAACGGCAAGCCCTGATGTCCTTTCAACAATAATTTTTATTATACCTTATAATAGGTATCCAGGTATTTTTTAAGGATGTCACTGACAACTCCCCTTGCAGGAAGGGTTGCTGCCATCCCATAAACAGGCGCCATGCCTTTTTTTGTGTCTGGCATTGTTTTTACTTGTTCAACAGCCTGTTTCAAATCATCAATAAACCTTTGGCAAACCCCTTCCCTTGTATGCAGCAGGGTAATTGCGATATGAACACAGGAGGGCTTGTGAAGACCGTTGAGGCTCCAGCCTTTTTGGCTCATCTCGTCAAGCACCCTGTAAATATTCAATTTTTTTGCGCCAAAAGCAATCACCCACAAGGGTTTCCCAAGAATATAGAGTTCCGGAATCTGGTTAATTCCCTGTTTTATTTTATCGGCCGTGTCCATTATTTTCCGGGTGGCAGTAAGATACCCTTTTTCACCAATGGATAAAAGTGATGCCCAGCAGGCAGCGCTCAATGCGCCTGGTCTGCTTCCGGCAAAAGTAGGGGAAAAATAAAGACCCCCTGGCCAGTCCGTGGCCGTGTAGTACTGGAAATGCCGGAGCTCTTCACCGCGATACATGATAACAGAGGTGCCTTTGGCAGCATATCCATATTTATGTGTATCTGCTGACATGGAAGTGACCCCTTTGAGTCTGAAATCAAATAAGGGTACATCAAAGCCTAATTTTTCAGCAAAGGGCAGCACAAAGCCACCAAGGCATGCGTCCGTGTGAAAGCCGATATGGTTTTCCAATGCAATTTCTGACATCTCTTCTATGGGATCAATGGTTCCATGGGGAAAAGATGGAGCAGAACCCACAATGGCAATGGTATTTTTGTTGACGGCTTTTTTAACCTGGCTGATATCCGCCTGAAAATATTCATTGACGGAAATATGCCGCATTTTGATATTAAAATACTGGCAGGCCTTGTCAAAGGCGGCATGGGCTGTCACAGGAACAATGAGTTCCGGCTTTTTTATGTTTTGTTTAACCCTGGCAAAATCCCTATAGGTTTTCATGGCAAGAAGTATGCTTTCTGTTCCGCCCGAGGTCACCGTGCCGCAGATTGGATCATCAGTCTTTTTTGAGGACAGCATGGAGGCTGTCATTTCAATAATTTCCGCTTCAAACTTGGACGCACTGGGCCAGAGATCAGAGTGTAAAGGATTGGTTTGAGATGTGATGGCATAGACCTTGTTTAAAAACTCAATATGGTCCTTATTGCCATGGTAAACTGCTCCTGACACATAACCATCTTTCCATTTATCTTCTTCCCTGGTATTCATTTCAAGGATCTGGTCAAGAATTTCATCTCTTTTAATTGGTGTTCGGGGAAGATGGGTGTGGGATTGAAAAGTATCTTTATAGGGCTTTAAAGAGGTTTCAAGATCTTTGACAACCCCATTGATTTCATTGTCGATCTTGTTTTTCACATAGGGTATTTTTTTTAAATGCTTTTCAAAAAAGCAGGCAAATTTCTGGGGAATGAGATTAAATAGTTTTTCAATCATTTTTATTTGTTTAACCTTTTATATATTTTTTTGTTCTGCTTATAAATGGCCTGAAATTGTTCAAATAATTTTTTATAGACATTATGATTTTCTGGATCAGGTTTAAAAATTGCGTCAAATTCCGTTCTTTCAGGGATTTCATCAAATTTAATATATCCCAGGGCAACAGATCCAAGAAGCCCTGCCCCCCTGGCATTGGCCAGTATGGGATCCTTGACCCTTCTGATGGTCCGGTTCATGATATCTGCATGAATCTGGCACCAGAGATCAGATTTGGCACCCCCGCCAATGATGTTAATATTTTTCATTTTCTGTTTAATCAGTTTTTCAACATATTTCAGCAGCCATTTACCATTAAAGGCAACCCCTTCAAACACAGCTCTGACCATTTGGGCCCTTGTTGTAGTTAAAGACATGTTGTGAAATCCCGATCTTATATAGCAGTCATCAACGGGGGATCTTTCTCCGTTCAGCCAGGGCGTGAATATGAGGTTGTCACACCCTGGCGGAATTTTTGCCGCCATTATGTTAAATGCCTTATGCACATCTTTAACTCTTATGGCAGGTGTCAGTTCATCTTCCGGATAAATGATATTGTCCCTTAAAAAGTTCAGGGCTTGTCCTGAAATATCCTGCTCATTTACCAGAAGGTATTTGCCGGGAATGGCAGAGGGCAAGGCCCCCATATTATGAAAAAGATCTGTCTTCTTGTAAGGCAGGTGGCACAAAAGCCATCCTGAAGTACCCACGTAAAGATGGCCGGCAAAATCATCAATGGCCCCGGAACCAATGGCAGCTGAATGAATATCAGGTGTTCCCATGACCACCCGGGTGGATTCACTGAGACCCAGTTCCCGGGCTATTTCCTTTTTAACGGGACCGATGATATCTGTGGCCTTTTTCAATTCAGGCAGTTTTTCTTTTGAAATACCGGCCATTTTTATCAGGTCATCGTGATAGCAGATATTGTTAATGTCCCTGTTGTCTGTAACCCAGTGCAGGGTAATGGATTCATTGGAAGCATAAAACTTTCCCGTGAGTTTCAGGTTTAAATAATCCTTTGGTTCCAAAAATTTATAGGTATTTTTATAGATATCAGGAAATGTTTTTTTAATGAAAAGGATGTGGGCAATGGGGTCTTTACCAGATCGAAGAGGGATACCACCTGTAAGCTTCAGCCATTTATAAAGCTTTGAAATACCATACCCTTCAATTTTAATAAGACCATTGGTGATTTTTTTTACATGGG
>CALGRI010000181.1 GCA_937880875.1 uncultured Pseudomonadota bacterium | reverse complement strand
ATAAAAAATTACCAGGGCTGTTATCAGCAAACAAATCACATCTTTTTTTCTCATTGTCTGTATAAGTCTCGACTATCAGGTTTTTAGAAATTTCTGATTCTTCATTTTTAAGTGAATTTATTTTAAAACCGGGTTGATTATCATTCTTCCATACTCCCCTTCCTGACCGATTTTCACATAACATGTTTTTTTTAAAAGCTTTGTTGAAAAAAATGCATCCATACTGCAATCCGTTGGTGAAAGCGAATGATTTCTATAGAGTGTTTTGTTATTATTCTTTAAATAATTCATAAACTCATCATTACAGGTATTGATGGACGAAGGAGATAAAACTAATTTGGCATTTTCGGGAATATCCAGACCTGCGTGTTTATAATTTTCTATGGAGATATCTTCAAAATAGCCATACCTGGATTTTTCCTCTTTTTGTGAAAGCAGAAAAAAAGCCGCTCCTTCTCCAAAAGAATACCCTTGATTCCCCTTTATGTTGGAAAATTTGTCGATACAATATCCCAAAACATCGCAAAAAGCATCTGAAGTTCCGAGCAGCACTGCATCTACTTTTTCTGTCCCAAGCCATGCCATGGCCGTTATCAATGCAGAAAAAAAAGACATGTCAAATTGACTTATGGTAAGATTCGGACCTGTTATGCCATAACATATTGAAACATGCGCAGCTGCCGCATTATGCACAGAGTTTGAAAAATGTGTCGGAGAAGCAAGTTTATCTCCCTTTTCAATATAAGAATCCAAAAATGAAAATGTTGTTTCCAGAGCACCAAAACCCGTAGCAATAATAACACCTGTACTCTCTTTGGAAAACAATAACGGGTCAGTATCCTTTATGGCTTTGCCGGCAGCCAGCAAAGCCATTCTCGAAAAATGATCAATTCTGCGTAAGCTTCTTTTCGGCAGGTAGTCACAAAGACGTGAAGTATCAACCATTGATCGGTTTAACCTATCACTAACCCCGGGAAGGGAAACTGATAAATCTTTTATGGAACTAAAACCATCAGAATAAACAGGTTCCATATCAGAGAGATTATCACCCAGGGAATTAACAATGCCTATTCCATGTATGGCTATTTTCAGAATGGCACCTTCTTCAATAATTCAGCTTGTTTTGTTTTCACAAATTGAGCAAGAGTGTTAATTGATTGAAGGGCAGGCTTTCCTTCTTCAATATTTTTTATTTCAACACCAAAATACACCTGTAACTGGACAACGAGTTCAACTGCATCTAATGAATCAAGCCCAAGTCCCTCTCCAAAGAGGGGCATGTCATCATCAATTTCATCAGGTATCAAATCTTCAATCTGAAGCTCTTCAATGATCATCTCTTTAAGTTTTCTATTCAGTTCCATATAAATTTTTAAATATCCTGTTAATTAATTTAAGATCAAATGTTAAAAACAATAAGTTTTGTATTAATCCTTCAAAGTTTAGAATCAATATCATTTAACTTCTTGTCTATCAACAGAATTCCTGCTATTTTTTATTCCACAACGAGCTTCAATAAAAAACACTTATGGATAATTCAACCATCTTTCATGGCAGTGACACAACCTAAAATACTTATTGTAATACCATTATATAATCATGGAAAAACTGTT
>CALGRI010000180.1 GCA_937880875.1 uncultured Pseudomonadota bacterium | reverse complement strand
ATCCGCTTCTTTGGCCTGCTCAATCGTTGCAAAAGAAATTGCAGTATTATGTGCTTCCTCCTTGTTTATTCCAAATATTTCGGAATTTTCCCAATCATTTGAAATTTGTTGAGACATTGAGCTTATTGTAAATAAGATAGAAAGAATTAGTATTTTCTTAGCCTTAGAACATAGATGATTCATTGCAGCTCTCTGATAAACAAAAAATTAATTTATAAAATAATTATTACTTGTAAGCAGGAGATGATGGACTGGGTGGACCATCAAAGTGTAATTCAATTACATTCAAATAAGGGTCTACAGGGTAAGCCGGCAGATCATGCAACCATACGCGGTTTCCTTTCTGTTCGATACGAGCCTGTTGCCCATTGGCCAGAAGAATAGCTGAAGTAACTTTGCTTCCACACCAGGCAATAGGTACTGTTGAGCCTGGCCAGCGTTGGAGAAGAAGATAAACTATGTCACCAACACGGGTTTCCATTCCAAGATTAGGAGCCACTACCGGAGAGGGTCCTGCGCCATAAATAGCATTCCCATTGGTTTTCATCCAACGGCCGATCGATCGTAGTCGTTCTACCGATTCTATATCAATCCTCCCATCTGCATCCGGTGCCACATTCAGCAGGAAATTACCGCCTTGTGAGGCACATGAACCCAATAGGCGCAGAAGTTCATGTACCGATTTATAATTACGGTCATAACGAGCGTATCCCCAGGAACGATTCATAGAATAACAGGCCTCCCATGGCCTATCCTGGGCTGTTACCCTATTTTCAGGTGTTCCAAAATCTGCTTCTACACCAGCCCTGTCGTTGATAATAATATCTGGTTGCAGCTGACGGGCCATTTCATTTAGCTCGGTGGAACGCCAAAGTTTTGGATCAGTTGGTTGAAGCATATCATACCAAAGTATGTCAATTTTTCCGTAATTAGTCAAAAGTTCACGCACTTGGGCATGGGCCTGTTCAACCATATCCGAATATACTTCATCTTCCTCCCGCGTACCGTGGGGCAGTACACCTGGAAAATGCCAGTCCACAAGAGAATAGTAAAATCCAATGGGCATATCAGCATCACGACAAGCTTGTACAAATTCAGCAATCAGATCTCTTCCTGCACCAGTCTTTACTGAAGTAAAATCGGAGACCTTGCTGTCAAAGAGGCAATATCCGTCGTGATGACGTGTGGTAATGACCATATATTTCATCCCTGCTTCTTTAGCCAAGGACACCCATTCAGCCGGATTGTAATTTTGAGGGTTAAACTGATCGGCCAGTTTCTTATACTCTTGAAAAGGGATATTTTCCTGATACATTATCCATTCACCATGGGCCGGTATAGAATAGACTCCCCAGTGGATAAACATCCCGAAACGAGCCTCGTGCCACCAGTTCATATGATCTTCTGTGGTTTGACTTAGGCTGATATTGGCCATGAGTACACTAAACAATAGTGTAATGAAAAATTTTCGGAATTTATAAATATTTACCATGGTACCTCCAACCCAAGTTCCTTAGGCGACTTATTAAGATAATACAAATCAAATTCCACCCAATCACGGCCTTCTGGTTTATCATACATATAGACATGGGCCGTATAATCATTTTCTTTGGTTGGTTGCTGAAGAATAAACGGATCTACGGGTTGAGATTGGATCAATTTCAGGACAATTGAACCCTCATTTTGAGGCAAAGGATTGAAAAAGGTGCATTCCTTGATCGTGGGCGGATCCCAACGTAGATGTTCAATTTCATAGGTATTCCCATAAATCTTAAGAATATCCCTGCCATCTATCTGACCTTCAAAATGCAGTATCTTTATCAAATTGCTCTCATTTTCTACAAGAATATTTTTATACTTTTCATGCATCTGCTCAATCGATTTTTCGATCTGTTGTGAAGAAGGTGCCTTTTCCAAAAGTTCCATTGCTTTTGTTCGGTTAGTTAAAATCTGATCGGCATTAGCCAAAAGTTGTTCTACACCAAAAAGTTTATAGTTGAACTGCGGTACGTCTTTAAATCCCCTTACCGTTCCTTTTAATTGATCTACAATATTTGCCAGACCGATCATGTTTTCTTTTGATGGATCATCCCTATAAGCAAAATAGGCAAATACTGTTTTGACGTACAGGTTATTTGTTTGGATAAATTTTTGTGTCATCTTAAGTGAATTATCAGCTTGGAGGGCCAGGAGCGTATCTTTAATCTGGGGCTTCACTGAATTGTACATTCCCCTCATCTGATTAGCAACTTGCAGTCCGTGATCTAGATCGTCATAAGTTTCAGATATCCAAGGTTTGCAGCGTAGATATATCTTTCGCCAGAAACTTAAATGTTCCTTTCCGTTATCTATTGCAGGATAACCTTGTGCAGGAAATGTACCGACCCTTATATGTGGCAATGAATTAAATTCTCCATAGGCTACTGGTTCGATAAACAACCCGTACTTATAAGCAACTGGAGACAGCATATAAATATCAGCCATCCCTTTTGCCGCATCAACTCCAAAATAAATCGAGCAAAAATCTTCAGCAATCTGAAGCGGATCCTCCATATAGTTCCATCCAAGACGAAATACTGTATAGGCAGTTAATCGACTTGTTCTAAAATCATCTGGGGCGTAAAGGTCAAAGCTAACTCCTTTCAGATTGCTATTAGGGACTTCAAGAATGGATTGCAAACCTGCCTGAAAATAGAGACCAGGGTAGGTTGGGAAAATATTAGACTTCGAACTTTCATAATAATTCATCGGCTCTAGGACTGCCAGCATTTGGTGTGGAGTTATATTAAATGTAGGGTTATAACGCTGATGCCACCAGCGATCATTCTGTGTAAAACTGGGAATCAGAAATAAGTTTTCGACAGGAACCTCGTCCGTAAAAATATTTTTATACACTTCATGACGGGCCTGTTGTTCATATGTGTTCGTCATCCAGGTTCGGTGATGGTAAATCTTATGGAATTCCTCAACTGCCACCTCATGCACTTTTTTTACAAATGTACTATAACGTTTTTCGAGTGGCCATTCACAGTTTTGATCATCATGCATCAAATCGAATTTTTTATAGTTTCCTGAGAAACTTTGTTCAGGACCGGTAAAAGTTGCCACACCATCAAGTTCGGGTAATTCTCTGAATAATCTCCGATATTTTTCCTGTAAAGCATTCCAGGTACCTTCATCGCAGGGTGATAGATGGGCATTATATTCCTTTAGAAGGATTGGATGGTAAGTAAAATCTGTTCCAAAAGCGAGGCATTGCATATGCAGTTTGTGTGCATAATTAATTAATTCTTTAACCTCTGCTCTATTTTTTTTATTTTCTGTATCCTCGGGTTCGGTGCCCCAAGGAATAAGTTCTAATGGATCTCCCACGTAAACTAGATTAAGTCCGAAACTAAGTGCTCTTTTAATATCATCTTTGGTTTTAACCCTGACCCTTGAATATCTTACGGATAGCGCTGGTTCTCTTTTGATATTGATATCCGGAATGTTTTTAAAGACACGCATTCTGTCCAAAATCCAATAAAGCCCGTAAATATCACCTATAGCTGAACCACCGGACACAAATAAATATTTCTGTTCATCATTTAATCGAGTTTTAATTTCATATCCTTCAAGATTATCTATTTTCTCCTGCTGTATGTTACTCTGAGCCATAATTTTTTCAGCAAGACCGTTTCTCTCTGCATTACCTACAATAATTGCTGAGCCTTCCATTTCAATCTGAGTACTGACAATTTGGAATGAGATACCTAATTCTTTGCCTCTATTAATCAGATCATCTAAAGCGACACTCACAGCTTCATCATTTAGCTGATTCTTTGAGACAATAATGGAAAATTCAGATTGAGAAACAATGTCTCCAGTGTACAAAATCAGAAATGTAATCAATATCATTATTATTCTTGCTTTCATAGGCTTACTCACTTTAATTAGTAACATTTTATAATTGGATAGATAAATTTGCTATTTACTTTTACTTTTTCAAATATTTTTAATAACTCTGTAAAATCTGTGAATAAAGCTGTTCATAAAAACTATACACTAGTTATA
>CALGRI010000179.1 GCA_937880875.1 uncultured Pseudomonadota bacterium | reverse complement strand
GCTTTTTACTCCTTGTCAGGGTGTATACTTTTCTCAACTGCCTTTAAAATGTTCTGATATCCCGTGCACCGGCATAAATTACCGGCGTGGGACTTTCGTATGTCGTCTTCCGTGACTTTTTTTTCGGTACAATTTTCTGCAAAAGAGGTGGTTGCCATGATAAAGCCCGGGGTGCAGAAACCGCACTGCACAGCCCCTTCATCCACATAGGCCTGTTGCACTCTGGACAATTTTCCGTTTTTGGCTTCCCCTTCAATGGTCCGGATATCTTTATTGTGTGCCCAGACGGCAAGGTAAATACAGGAATCCACCAGAACCTCGTCCACCAGGACAGAGCATGCACCGCATTCCCCCACCCCACATCCCTGTTTGGCACCAGTAAGACCTAAGTCTTCCCTTAAAACTTCAAGCAATGATTTTCTCATATCAATATAGAGTGTTCGCGGTCTTCCATTTATGGAGAATGTGATTTCCCTGAAGGTTGTCATCTACACTTCCTCCCCGGCTCTTTGCAAAGCCTCTTTTGTGGCTCTTTTTGAAAGCTCTTTTATAATATTCATCCGAAAATCCTTTGTAGCCCGCCAGGAGGTTCTCGGGCTCACGTCAGTCTCAATGGTTTGGGATATCTCATCCAAAAGGCTTTTTGATACTTTCTTGTTTATAACTGACTTTTCTGTTTTTGGACAGCGCAGGGGAACAGGGCCTGCCACACCATAGGCAATTCGATAGTCTGTAAGAATTTGGTTTTTGGTTTTCAGACTGACGGCACATCCGATGGTGGCAATATCCATGGCATCTCTCATGGCATATTTATAAAAATATCCAAAATATCCTTGATAATTTTCAGGTGTGATCTTGAATGTGGTCAGAATTTCACCCTTTTTTAAATCCACCTTACCGGGTCCCAGATAAAAATCGGAAATGGGAACCTGCCGGATTGTTCCTTTTCCCCGAATCTCTAAAACAGCATTCAATGCAAAAAGACTGGAGGCGCTGTCTGCGCTGGTGACCCCATTACAATTATTCCCGCCAATAGTGGCAATATTCCGGATCTGCGGCCCGCCAATACTTTGGACTGCGTCGCAGAGCATGGGGATATGCTTTTTGATGATGTCTGATTGAATAATGTCTGTGAACACAACACCGGAACCAATAAGAATATTATTTTTCCCATCCTGCCGGATAAAATTTAATTCTTCCAGACCATGGATATCCACAAGCTCGGAAAACCCCGGCTTTCCATCCCTTAATTTAATCAATACATCTGTGCCACCGGCAATAAGCCTGGCATCAGGATTCTCAATTAAAAGTGCAATGGCATGGTCTATTGAATTGGCTTTTATATGTTTTTTTAAATCAAACATTTGCACCTCCTTTTGAATCCAGCAGCCCGTTTTTTGTAAATGCCGTAAACAATTTGTGGGGCGATATGGGCAAAGAGTTGATACTCACTCCTGTTGCGTCAAGCAGGGCATTTCTTATGGCTGGCGGTGGCGAAATAACAGGGGGTTCGCCAAGGGATTTATTTCCATAGCCTGAAGTGGGTTCAAATGTCTCCACAAAATCATGATGAATATGGGGAAGATCCATGAATGTGGGAAACTTATAATCTAGAAGATTGTTATTGTAAATATAACCAGTTGCAGGATCGATCATGAGTTCTTCTGAAAGTGCGGCACCAATCCCCATGAATACCCCTCCGTGAACCTGGCCTCCGGCTTGAACAGGGTTCAGGATTATGCCTGAATCATGGACATTGATAATTTTATTGATTTTGATTTTACAAAGAGGGATATCAACTGTGATATCAACAAAGGTACAGCCAAACACGGGTGCATTGGTTGTTGTTTTGTGTGAGACATCAGCCGTTAGTTGATGGCCGCGCTCTTTATGGTAAAAACTGTCAATGGCAAGGGGTTTCATATCCATGATAAACGCATTTGTACGGGTATCCACAATCTTGCCGTTTATAATATTGAGATCCCTGGCTTTTTTTCCTGTCATTACACCGGCATGGTCAAGAATTTTTTTCTTTAACTGGGTAGCTGCCCTGAAAATGGCATTGCTTACAACATAGGCCTGGCGTGAGGCATAGGCCCCGGTGTCAAAAGGCGATACATCCGTATCCTGAGCCTGAACCACTCTTACATGTTCATAGGCAAGCCCCACGGTCTCGGCCGCCATTTGAGCCACAACCGTATCCGACCCCTGGCCGATCTCGGTGGCGCCCACCATGACATGGACCGTGCCGTCCTGGTTTAAGGAAATTCTAGCTCCTGCAATTTCAACACACACGGGATATGTCCCAGAGGCATAACTTAAGCAGGCCACACCAAGACCCTTTCGAACGGGTCCTGTTTTATACTTTTCATAGTCTTTCTTTTTTTGATCCCAGTCCATGAACGCTTTACCTTTCAGCAGGCAGTCGGTAAGTCCGCAGGAAAGAATTTCATGGCCTGACAACAGGTTGATATCGCCTTGCTGAGCAATATTTTTAAGCCTGAATTCTACAGAATCCATATTGATTTTTCTGGCGGCATCTTCTGTTGCACATTCAAGGGCATAAATGACCTGGGGCGATCCATAGGCTCTCATGGCACCTGCCACGGGAATATTAGCATAAAGGGTCCTGCCGTGAAACTGGTTGGCCATGCGGGGATACAAAGAGCTTTGTTTGCTGCCTCCGGCGGCGGCAATGGCGTGGCCGTGGGAAGCATACCCTCCGGTGATGGAGATGGCATCCATTTTTCTTGCCACCATGGTGCCGTCTTTCATGACTCCGGTTTTTACTTTAATATGAAAGGGATGACGATTCCTTGTCCCTACCATGCATTCTTCCCGGGACAGGTTGATCTGAACTGCCCTGCCATCCAGTTTTAAGGTTAAAAAAGCAACCATGGGTTCAAGCACCACATCCTGTTTGTTGCCAAAGCCGCCCCCTATAAAAGGTTTAATGACGCGAATCTGGCTTAAAGGCATATTCAGGGCCTCACCCACAATTCTTCTGACAATATGGGGAATCTGGGTGGAGGATACAATAACGATTCTGTCAAGATCATCCATGTATGCATAGGCAATATGATTTTCAAGATGGCAATGCTGAACCATGACGGTTTCAAAATTACCTTCAACCACATAATCCGCCTTTTCAAGGGCATCATCCACATCACCGCCAATGGAATATTGGTGTTCTCCTACGATATTTGATGACCCTTTGTGAATCTGTCTTGCATCTTCCTTTAGTATATCTTCGGGCAAAATAAGGGGGGTGTATTCATCATAGGAAACCTCTATCAATTTCAAAGCATTATTTGCAATAATTTCATCCTGGGCCACCACAATGGCTATTTCATCCCCCATGAACCGGATATCCCGGGTCAAAAGCAGCCGATCTGCCACATCCTGGTGGCTGGGGTCTAAAGAAAAAGGATGGCCTGCCGTGGCAAACTTATTTTCCGGGACGTCTTTAAAAGTGAAAACAGCTTCCACCCCTTCCAGAGCCTTTGCTTTTTCTATTGCAATATTTTTCACCCGGCCATGGGCTATCTTGCTTCTAAAATATTTGGCAACAAGCATACCCGGCTTGTATAAATCTTCGGTATACTCTGCTCTGCCCGTGACCTTGGCAACTGCATCTATACGGTTTACTGATTTACCGACTGCCATGATTGACGCCCCTCCTTTAAACTAATTGACAAAAAATTGTTTAAGCGATGTATACAAAAAACCAAGTTCCGGGGCCTCGGACAGATCAACCTCCTGATTTTGCCGGGCTTTATCCTGTTGGGCCTTAAACTCTACTTCCATAACCCTGAAGCTTTTTTTATCCAGTATAGCCGTAATCATTTTTGAATCATAGGTATACGTATTCTTGTCTTCGGTTAATGAGACTTTCCTGCTATCATTTCTTTTAAAAATTGACTGATTTTCCATAAAATAAGTGGAAGAACCCTTTTTAAAATCGGTCTTAAAATTAGCTTCAAAATTAGATCGGGAAAGATAAAATTTGGGTTTTTCAATATAGGGTGATCCCGAGGTTGGACAAAAACTGGTACAATTGCCGCATTCATTGCAAAAATCTCCTATATTGATCACCTGATGGGTCTGGCAAACCGTAAATCCCCCCTTTTTCTCTATAATGGCCATATCATTTTTGTAAATGGCTTTATATGTTTGAGCCTTGAAAGGTGCAACCCTGTAAGAGACATTTGCACGATTGGGACAAACCGTTGTACATATATTGCAGATAGTATCGCAGGAAAGGCATCTTGAGGCTTCTTCAATTGCCATTTCTTTTGTCATGGTTTGGGAAACTAGGTCAAACCCGGACCGTTCTGATAACCTGAAGGTCACACGCAGATCTGTTTCCAAAAGATCAGGACCCATTATTCTTACGGCTAATTTTTCATCAAGCTCGTCTA
>CALGRI010000178.1 GCA_937880875.1 uncultured Pseudomonadota bacterium | reverse complement strand
GTGCTGAGGCAGAGCTGGGAATCAAGGAATAATTCAATGCGGTCCAGGGCGATTAAGCCCTGGAACCGCAACAAACACGAAAAAGAGTAAGGATATCAAAAATGCGCATTTATGTGTGTGTCAAACATGTTCCGGACACAGCGGCAAATATTAAGATTGTCAACGATAACGGATATGACAGAACAGTAAAATTTGTGCCCAACCCCTATGATGAATATGGGGTGGAAGAGGCAATCACATTGGTGGAAAAAGCGGGAGTTGGTGAAGTCATTGCTGTATGCGTGGGAAATGAAGCCTCTGCAAACACCTTGAAATCAGTCATGGCCATGGGGGTACACCGCAGCATTCTGGTGAAAACCGATGAACAATTCCCCTCCAGTAATCTGATTGCAAAGGCCCTGGCAAAGGTAATTGAAACAGATGGCTCAGCTGATCTTATTTTTATGGGAAAACAGTCTGTTGACAGTGAAGGCATGCAGACCCCATACCGTCTGGGAGTTGAACTGGGTCTTCCCATTGTCACCGGCGTAGTCGCTTTTTCTTTAGAAGGATCAAAAGCCATTGTTCAACGGGAAATCGATGGTGGTGCAAGAGAAACTCTGGCTGTCAGGACACCATGTATCATCGGTGCAACAAAGGGATTAAACGAACCCAGATTCCCCAAACTGCCCGATATACTCAAGGCAAAGAAAAAACAGATTAAAACAATTGATATTTCAAGCCTGGAAATTGTGGACGATGCAGGATGCCGGCTCAAAAGTCTTGAACCGGTTGAAGAACGATCCAATGCCAGAATCCTGGAAGGAACCACTGAGGAAATCGTTACCTGTCTGGTGAAAATTTTACGAGAAGAAGAAAAGGTTATTTAAGGAGAACTCATGTCAAAGATAGGTGTATTCATAGAAACTGCGGATCAGGCAATAAAAAAGAGTGTACCGGGTGTGATTAGTGCCGCTTTACGGGGTGGCGATGTTGTGGGATTCGTTCTGGACGGACTTGCTGAAAAATACAAGGAAAGCCTTGGCAAATATGGTATTACTGAGCTTGTGAACCTCTCCTCCCCGGACATTGAGTTCTCAAAACAACCTGAAGCGGCTGGAGAGGCCCTGGCCCAAGGGGTAAAGGCCTTTGGCGTAACCGCCCTTATCGGAGTCGCAAGCCCCACAGGCAACGATCTTCTGGCCCGGGCAGCCATGGTTTTGAAAGCCCCCCTGGTTCTGGACTGCATTGATATAAATTTCCAGGAAAATACAGTCAGAAAATCTCATTTTTCCGGCAAGGCCATTGCCACTCTGGAGATGACAGCCACCCCCTTTGTTATTGGTATCCGGCCCAATAGTTTTGATGCCATCCCAAAACCTGCAGTCTGCATTGTTAAAGATCACTATGTAACTAACCATACAGATGATGCCATTACCATTACTGCCTTGGAAAAAGCTGGTTCAGGCCAGAAAGATCTCACAGAGGCCAATGTCATCATCACTGGAGGCAGGCCCATTGGATCCAGTGAAAACTTCAAGCTCCTGGAGGAGTGTGCCAAAGTTCTGGATGCCGCAGTAGGAGCCTCCAGGGCTGCAGTGGATTCAGGGTATGCGCCCCATTCCATGCAGGTGGGCCAGACCGGTAAAATCGTCAGCCCCAAGCTGTATATCGGATGCGGTCTTTCCGGTTCTGTCCAGCACTTTGCCGGCATGAAGACCTCAAATGTAATCGTTGCCATTAACACAGACAAGGATGCCCCTATTTTTACAAAATCCGATTATGGGATCATTGGTGACCTGTTTGAGGTGGTACCTGCACTGACAGAGGCCTTGAAAAAACAGAACGCATCATAACCAGCGCCTATTAACAAAATTTTATGACATCAGGATAAAAAAATGATGACTGCCAATACCAATACCTTCTGCAATTCCCACACCCGAAAACTACCCAGGATGAAAGTCGTGGGAGATGGAGATCTTCCCAGAATCCATGAAGCAAGCATTGATCTTCTGGAAAATACCGGGATTATCTTTGAACATGAAGAAGCCCTGGAAATTTTTAAAAGTCACGGGGCAAAAGTGGAGGGAAAAACTGTTTTTATCCCCAGGGCCATGGCGGAAACATCAATGGATCAGGCGCCTGCGGTCTATCGGCATGTGGCCAGAAATGACCAGAACTCGGTCACCATCGGGGACGGCATTGCACCCCACCCCAATGTGGGATGCGTATTTGTTGAAGATATGGACAAAGGAAAACGCCGGGGACTTCTTGAAGATTTTACCAATTTCCAGAAACTGTCCCAGGCCAGTGCAATCGTGAAACTCACCGGAGCAACACCAGTAGCGCCGGATGATGTGGAAGCTTCTGAACGAGCCCTTTACATGCTCTATGAAACCATCAAACACACGGACAAGCCCGTCATAGGCAGCTGTACCGTCACCAAAAAAGCAGAAGAGTCTCTTTTTATGATGGAGATGGTCTTTGGCGAAAACTTTCTTAAGGATCATTACTGCATCGGTGTCAGCACCAACCCCTTAAGTCCGCTGAAATATGCAACGGAAACCCTGGAAACCATACTTGCCTATGCCAAAAAAAATCAGCCCGTCTATCTGCTTCCCTGTGCCCTTGCCGGGATAACCGCACCCATGACTATTTTTGGCAGCATCGTCCAGCAGAATGCAGAAATTCTGGCAGGCACAACCCTGGTGCAGCTGATCAATCCAGGTGGCCCAGCCGTGTACTGCCCTGCATCCACCATGGCGGACATGCGAACTGCCATCTGCATCTATGCTCCACCTGAACAATTTCTTATCAATTCCACCTGTCTTCAGATGGCCATTGATTTTTACAAAGTCCCCACCCGGATTATGGCCGGTATGACGGATTCCAAGGAAGTGGATATCCAGGCCGGTTACGAAACCATGCAGAACATGTTAATGGGACTTTTGGCAGGAGGCCACATGGTGGAACAGGTATTCGGCGTTTTAGATGCCATAATGACCATCTCCTATGAAAAATTCATCATTGATGAAGAAATGATGAGCCGGGTAATCAGGATCTGCGAAGGGGTGGATACCTCGGATTATGAAATGTCCCTGGATGTAATGAAAGAAGTCGGGCCCGGCGGCAGTTATCTGTCTCACCCAGACACCTTTAAACGGTTCAGAAATCAGTGGCTCCCAACGGTCTCCTGCTGGACTTCCTATGACAAATGGGAATCCTCAGGAAAAGAAAGTGTTATGACAAGGGCCAACAAAAAATATAAGGAAATCCTTGGAAACCGCCCTGAAATGATGATCTCAAAGGATCTGGACCGGGATCTTATGGCCTATATGAAAAAGGTAAAGTCAGAATAGAATATCCCTAACGCCGGCTTTTGAACCTGGCCTCTCCGGCTTCGAGCTGGTCGAGGATTCCCAAATAGGTGGAGTAACGTTCTTTTGGAATACTTCCACTCACGACCAATTTTGCCACAGCGCATCCCGGTTCGGTGCGGTGGCGGCAATCCCGGAAATGGCAGGTGCCCTCCATGGCCTGTTCAAACCCGGGGAAATACCCTGCAAGATCCTCTGCCGAAATATCCACCAGTCCGAACTCACTGAAACCAGGGGTGTCCACGAGTTCACCACCGCCTGGGAGTGAATGAAGGGTGGAAACAGTGGTAGTATTACTCCCCCTGTTGCCCGCTTCATAGAACTCCCCCACCCTGAGATCCAGTGTCGGGCAAATGGCATTGAGCAGGGAACTTTTGCCCACCCCTGTGATGCCCACAAAAAAGCTCCGAAACTTCTGCCCCAGAAACAACTCTAATGCGCCTATCCCCTCTCCTGTGACTGCGCTCATGACAAAAATATCCACGATTCCCGCATAGGTGTCTGTAAACTCAGCAACAACGGCTTCAGAGACTTCAAGATCACACTTATTGATCACCAGCACAGGAATCAGGGCCGCCGCCCTTGCGGCAACGATCGCCTGGTCAACATATCCGAATGAAGGCCGCGGCAACGGTGAGACCACCACACCGAGAACATCCAGGTTCGCACCGATAATTCGGATGCTGCCCCGGGAATCCTTTCGGCGAAGTTCTGTTCTGCGTGGTAACCGTGTGAGGAGTTTTTCCCGTACGACCACGTCATCGCCTACGACATGGCCTGAGTGTTTTTTTACCTGTACCATCTGCCTTTCTCCAGATCCAAACAAAATATCCACAGCAACACCATGGTGAGC